>DASZXE010000679.1:0-3103 GCA_035546475.1 Kofleriaceae bacterium | reverse complement strand
CGCGGCCGGGGTACCCTCCAGGGCCGCAAGCGAATCGAGCAGCGCCGTCCGCAGCGCCGCCGCGGCCGCGTCGGGGTCGGTCTGTGCACCGCCGCGCGGCTCGGTCACGATCCCGTCGACGACGCCGAGCTCGTAGCAGTGGAAGGCATCCGGCTTGAACGCCGCGGCCGCCTTCTTCTTCTCGTCGCGGTCGCGCCAGAGGATCATCGCGCAACCCTCCGGCGAGATCACCGAGTAGATCGCGTTCTGCTGCATCAGCACGCGGTCGGCGACCGCGAGCGCGAGCGCGCCGCCGGAGCCGCCCTCGCCGATCACGACCGCGACGATCGGGCACTCGAGCGTCGACATCACCTGCAGCGCCTTGGCGATCGCCTCGGCCTGGCCGCGCTCCTCGGCGCCCTTGCCGGGATAGGCGCCGGCGGTGTCGATGAAGCAGAGGATCGGGCGGCGGAAGCGCGACGCGAGCCGCATGAGGCGGGTCGCCTTGCGGTAGCCCTCGGGGCGGGCCATGCCGAAGTTGCGGTGCAGGTTCTCCTTGGTGTTCTTGCCCTTCTGGTGGCCGAGGACGAGCACCTCCCAGGCGTCGAAGCGGGCCATGCCGCCGATGATGGCGGGGTCGTCGTGGAAGCTGCGGTCGCCGTGGAGCTCGACGAACTCCTCGGTGAGCAGGCGGACGTAGTCGAGCGTGTACGGGCGGCCGGGGTGGCGGGCGAGCTGCACCTTCTGGTGCGCGGAGAGGTCGGCGAAGATCTCGCGCTGGAGCTTGCGCGCCTTCTGCTCGAGCTTGCGGATCTCCGACGAGAAGTCGACGGTGGCGGTCGACAGGCCGCGCAGCTCGGCGATCTTGCGCTCGAGGTCGATGATCGGCCGCTCGAACTCGAGGATGAGCCGGTCGGCGGCGATGGCGATGGGTTCGGTCATGGCGTGGCCGGATCGCAGAGGTACGCCGCGAGCGCGCCGAGGTCAACGGCGGCCGCGTGCTCCGCCCACGCGACGGAGCGATCGGGGCGGTACCAGGCGAGCTGGCGGCGCGCGTAGCGGCGCGAGTTGCGCTTCACCAGGTCGATCGCGGCGGAGAGGTCCAGCCGCCCGGCCAGGTGCTCGTGCAGCTCGGCGTAGCCGATCGCCTGCTGCGAGCGCAGGGGCGGCGCGTAGCCGGCGGCGCGGAGGGCGGCGACCTCGTCGACGAGGCCGGCGGCGAGCATGGCGTCGACCCGGGCGTCGATCTGCGGGTAGAGGCGCGCGCGCGGCGGGGCGAGGCCGACGACGCGGTGCGGGTAGCGGGGCGCGACCGCGCGGTGATCGTGGCGGCGCTGGTGCTCGCTCATCGGCGTGCCGGTGAGGGTGAAGACCTCGAGGGCGCGGACGATGCGCTTGCGATCGTGGGGATCGACGCGGGCGGCGAGGTCGGGATCGACGGCGGCGAGCTCGGCATGGAGCGCGGGGACGCCGGCGGCGGCGGCGCGGGCGTCGAGGGCGGCGCGCAGGGCCGGGTCGGCGCCGGGGCCCTCGAAGAGGCCGAACAGGAGCGCGCGGACGTAGAGGCCGGTGCCGCCGGCGACCACGACGGGGCGGCCGCGGGCGGCGGCGTCGGCGATCGCGGCGTCGGCGAGCGCGATGAAGCGGGCGGCGGTCATCTCCTCGTCGGGGCGGAGGACGTCGAGGAGGTGGTGGCGGACGCGGGCGCGCTCGGCGGCGGTGGCCTTGCCGGTGCCGAGGTCCATGCCGGTGTAGACCTGCTGCGAGTCGCACGAGACGATCTCGGCGCCGGCGGCGAGCGCGAGGTCGACGGCGAGGGCGGTCTTGCCGGCGCCGGTCGGGCCGACGATGACGACCAAGCGCGGCGCGGCGGCGGCGCGGGGCGGCGTCGTCACGTGCGGCCGAAGCGGCGGGCGAGCTCGGCGATGCCGACGCGCAGGAGGACCGGGCGGCCGTGCGGGCAGTGGGCGCGGAAGTCGACGCCGTCCATCTGGCCGAGCAGCGCGCGGACCTCGTCGGCGGCGAGGACGTCGCCGGCGCGCACGACCGAGTGGCAGGCGACGGTGGCGAGGACGTGCTCGAGGCGCTCGTCGACGGCGCGCGAGCCGCCGCGCTCGACCAGCTCGGCGAGGAGCTCGCGGAGGACGCCGGCAGGGTCCTGGCGCAGGCCGGCGGGCACCGCCTTGACGGCGACGGCGGTGCCGCCGAACGGCTCGACGTCGAAGCCGACCGCGGCGAGGAGGTCGGCGCCGTCGGCGACGAGGGCGCGCTCGGCGGCGGGGAGCTCGAGCGTGGTCGGGAAGAGCAGGCGCTGCACGGCGACGCCGTCGGCGGCGGCGCGCTCGCGGAGCCGCTGGAACTCGACGCGCTCGTGGGCGGCGTGCTGGTCGATGAGGACCATCTCGCCGTCGCCTTCGCAGACGAGGTAGGTGCGATCGAGCTGGCCGAGGTAGCGGAGCGAGGCGAAGAAGCCGGGGCCCTCGGAGCCGTCCCTCCCCGCCTCGGTTGCCGCTCCGGCGCCCGCCCCCGCTTCCGTAAGCACATCCGTAGGTCCGCGCGTCTGCGACGACGCGTCGGGCGGCCCGTCGACGGCGCGCTCGCCATCGCTCGTGGTCCGGTGGGGGCGAACGGCCTGGACGGGGGCGGTGCCCGAACCCGGGGCCGCGCCGATGGACGCCCGCGAGCCGGCCGACGAAGCCGAGGCCGGGCCCGAACCGGAAGCCGACGCCGAGCCCGAAGCGGAACCGGAGCCAGAGCCCGAGCCCGAAGCCGAGCCCGAAGCCGAATCCGAGCTCGAAGCCGAAGCCGAAGCCGAACCAGCCTCCGGGCGAGTCGCGCCGCCGCGCGCCGCATCGCGCGCCGCCACCCGCGCGCGCACGACGTCCCATGGATCATCGGTCCCCGCCGCGGCCCCCGCGGGCGTGCGCACGTCCCGCGCCGTCAGCGCCTCGCCGGCCCGGGCTCGCTCCGCCCGGTCGCCGAGCCCGAGGCTCTCCTGCCGGGCCGGCGCGCGGCCGAGGCCGCCGGTCGGGAACAGCGACCGCACCGTCTCGCTCGCGTACCGGGCGGCGAGGTCGTCGGCGCGCCGCGGCGGCGGCGCGAGGCTCGACGTCGCGTGCATCTG
>DASZXE010000678.1:0-9972 GCA_035546475.1 Kofleriaceae bacterium | reverse complement strand
TCCGCCTCCAGCGCCGGGTAGCCGCCCTCCGGCTCGCGCCCGTGCGCCTCCAGGTGCAGGAGCGCCTCGCGCAGCGCGTCGACGAGCCGCAACAGCAGCGACGCGAGCGCCGGCGTGAACCGCAGCTCGCGATCGCGCAGGCGGGTCAGCAGGTTCTCGCCCGTGTGGCTCAGCCGGCCGACGCCGCCGAGCTCGAGGAAGCCGGCGACGCCCTTGATCGTGTGCAGCGCGCGGAAGATCGACGCGAGCGGCTCGCCGGCGCCGGGGTCGCGCTCGAGCACGACCAGCTCCGCCTCCATGCGGTCGAGGTTCTCGCGGCTCTCCACCAGGAACTCGCGGAGGTTCTCGGCGTCGCGCGCGCTCATGGGGGCCTTCTCCGGATCGGCCGCAATCGCCGCTGATCGAGGCGTGGCAGCGCACCTCTCGACGCCGCGGCCGCGCGGTCGATGGATCCCATCGCAGGAAGGATCCGTGATGAAGCGTGTACTCGTCGTCGATGACTCCGCCACCATCCGCCAGCAGGTCTCGCTGGCGCTGACCCAGGCGGGCTTCGAGGTCGTGGAGGCCGTCGACGGCCTCGACGCGCTGGCGAAGGTCGGCTCGCAGATCGCGATGATGATCTGCGACGTCAACATGCCGCGGCTCGACGGCCTGGCGACGCTCGAGCAACTGCGCACCGATCCGAGCGTGGCGGCGATGCCGGTCCTCATGCTGACCACCGAGGGCCAGGCCTCGCTCGTCGAGCGGGCCAGGCGGGCGGGCGCCAAGGGGTGGATCGTCAAGCCGTTCAAGGCCGACCTGCTCGTCGCCGCGGTGAGGCGCCTGGCCGTCTGACGTGTGGCCGTTCTCCCCGCTCCGCCGCCGTGCCGCCCGTCTCGCCGACGGGCCGGCGCCGGCCGTTGACGCCGATCGGCTGCGGGCGTCGCTCGGCGGGCTGCGCCGGCGCGTCGTCGCGCGCCTGCACCGGGTCAACGCCCACACCAGCCGCGAGACCCTCGCCGCCGGCCGCGCGCTCGAGCAGCTCGTCCAGGTCGGGCGCGAGCACATCGAGCGCCTGCGCAACCTGCTCGACCGCAAGCTGGGCAGCGAGGGGGCCGACCTCGCCCACGCGGTGCGCGCGCAGAGCGAGCGGGTCCGCGCCGGCCTCGACAGCGTGTCGACCGCGCTCGAGCGCCACCGCGCCGAGGTCGCCGACGCCGCCGGCCACGCCGGCCAGATCACCGCCGCCGCCGGCGCGATCGCGCGCCTGACCAGCGAGGCGCGGTCGCTCGCGCTCAACGCGCGGATCGAGGCGGCGCGCGCCGGCGAGCACGCGCGCGGCTTCGCGACGATCGCCGAGCAGATGAAGCTGCTGTCGGACGCGATCGCCGCCGCCAACACCACCGTCAACCTGCTCGGCAAGACGCTCGGCGTGTCGCTGCCCGTGCTGGAGGAGCAGAGCAAGGCGCTCGGTGCCGAGGCCGCCGCGCTCGGCCAGGAGCTGCGCGAGGGGATGGCGCACGTCGAGCGCCAGGTGCAGTCGCTGCACGACGACGTCGCCGCCGCGCTCACCGACAGCGACCGCGCGGTCGGCCAGATGGTCGCCGCGTCGCACGCCGCGCTCTCGCACCTGCAGTTCCAGGACGTCTGCGCGCAGCAGCTCCTCGCCATCGACGCGTGGGTGCGCGAGCTGCAAGTCGAGACCGCTGCCGACGGCGAGCAGGTCGAGGCGCCCGCCCACCCGGTGGTCGACTCGGGCGACGGCGAGCCCGCCCAGGAGGCCGGTGATGTCATTCTCTTCTAGCCTGGGCCGCGCCGCCGGCCGCTGGGCCGCGCGCACCGCGCTGCTCCTCTGGCTGGCCGCGATGATCGGCCTCGGCGCGCTCCTGCTCGTCAGCCACACGATCCCGCTGCCGACGCCGCGCAAGGACGATCCGGCGGTCGCCGCGGCGGTCGCCGCCCGCGCGCCGCACGGGAGCTGGTTCGCGGTCCACATCCTCTACCGGCAGTGCCCGTGCTCGGGGCGCGTGCTCGCCCACCTGCTCGCGGGCGGGCGCCCGGCGGACCTCCGCGAGCGGGTCGTCCTCGTCGACGAGACCGCGCGCGAGGACGCCCAGGTGCAGGCGCTGCGCGCCGCCGGCTTCGACGTCGAGCTGCTCACGCCCGCCCAGCTCCTCGAGCGCTGGCACGACGAGGCGACCCCGCTGCTGGTCGTCGCCGATCCCGAGGGCAACGTGCGCTACCTCGGCGGCTACGGCCGGCACAAGCAGTCGCCGGCGATCGAGGACCTCGCGATCCTCGCCGACCTGCGCGCCGACCGCACGCGCGACGCGCTGCCGGTGTTCGGCTGCCCGGCGACCCGGGGGCTGGCCCGCCGCCTCGATCCGCTCCGTCTGAAGAGCTGGCGCTGAGCCGGCCGGAAGGTCCTCCATGTCGAAGCTCCTGCGCTACCTGGTCCTGCCCCGGGAGATCTCCGGGTTCGAGCGCGCGTACCTGAAGCGCCTGAACCGGATCGCGCTGATCTTCTTCTGGATGCACCTGCCGGTCTTCGCGGCGGTGGCGGCGCTGGCGGGCCAGAGCGTCGCGCTCGTCGCGGTGCTGACCGCGGTCGTGCTGGTCGGGCCGACGCTCGCGTACCGCACGCTCGCGAACCCGCGCACGATGGCGCTCGTCTCCGGCGTCACCGCGATGATGCTCGGCGGCATCCTGGTCTACGCCGGGCAGGGCCCGATGCAGATCGAGATGCACTTCTACTTCTTCGTGCTGCTCGCGCTGCTCGCGGTGTTCGGCAACCCGCTCGCGATCCTGAGCGCCGCGCTGACGGTCGCGCTCCACCACCTCGTCCTCTGGCTCGTCTACGTGCAGGGCGTCTTCAACTACGACGCGGCGGTGTGGGCGGTCGGGGTGCACGCGATCTTCGTCGTGCTGGAGTCGGTCGCCGCCTGCTTCGTGGCCCGCAGCTTCTTCGACAACGTGATCGGCCTCGAGCGGATCGTCGGCGAGCGGACGCGCGAGCTCGACGCCCGCAACCGCGACCTCAAGGTCGTGCTCGACAACATCGGCCAGGGCTTCATCACCGTCGACCGCACCGGCCGCGTGGTCGCCGAGCCGTCGCGCGCCGCCGCCGCCTGGTTCGGCGAGGTCGCGATCGGCGCGCCGCTGTGGGAGGTGCTCGCCGCCGACGACCCGGCGCTGCGCGACTGGATGCGGGTGAGCTGGGACGCGCTGGTCGAGGGCTTCCTGCCGGTCGAGCTGGCGATCGATCAGCTCCCGCGCACCAAGCTGCACGGCGACCGCCACCTGCGCTTCGAGTACCGGACGATCGGCGATCCCGAGCGGCCCGAGCAGGTCGTGGTCGTCGTCACCGACGCGACCGCGCAGGTCGAGCGCGAGCGGGTCGAGGCCAACCAGCGCGAGATCCTCGCCGCGATCGAGCGGGCGAGCCGCGACCACGACGGCTTCGTCGAGTTCGTCACCGAGGCGGAGCGGCTCGTGCGGGAGACGATGGAGCGCAAGGACGCGCCGCTCGCCGAGGAGCGGCGGCGGGTCCACACGCTCAAGGGCAACACCGCGATGTTCGGCGTCGCCTCGGTGTCGTCGAAGTGCCACGAGCTCGAGGCGCGGATGGAGGAGGAGCAGCAGCGGCCGAGCGAGGACGACCGGCGCGACCTCGGCGATCGCTGGGACGCCTACCGCACGCAGGTGTCGTCGCTGGTCGGCGACGGCCGCGGCCGCGCCCTGCTCGTCGATCGCGCCGAGCTCGACGAGGTGCTCGCGACGACGCGCGCGGTGGTCGACCGGGCGACCTTCGACCGCATGCGGCGCTGGCGCCACGAGCCGACCGCGCGGCGGCTGACCCGCATCGGCGAGCTGGCGCGCGCGATGGCGTCGCGGCTCGGCAAGCCGGCGCCCGAGATCCGCGTCGAGGACCACGGCCTCCGCCTCGACAGCGAGCGGTGGGCGGCGTTCTGGTCGGCGTTCGTCCACGCGGTGCGCAACGCGGTCGATCACGGCCTCGAGCCGGCGCTCGAGCGGCTCGCGGCCGGCAAGCCGGAGGCCGGCGCGCTGACCCTGCGCACGCGGCAGAGCGACCGCGGCGTGGTCATCGAGCTCGTCGACGACGGCCGCGGCGTCGACTGGGACGCGGTCGCCGCCCGCGCCGCGCAGCTCGGCGTGCCGAGCGCGACCGACACCGATCGGCTGGCCGCGCTGTTCGTCGACGGCCTGTCGACGCGCAGCGAGCCGACCGAGACGTCGGGCCGCGGCGTCGGCATGAGCGCCTTGCGGGCGGCGGCCGAGGCGATGGGCGGCACCGTCGAGCTGTCGAGCGCGCGCGGCCGCGGCACCACCGTCGCGTTCATCATCCCGCACGCGGTCGCCTTCCGCTCGCAGCGGATCTCGACGATCTCCGCCAGCGCCTGACCCGGCTGCCGCGCGCGGTGCGGGGCGGTGTGGGGCCGTGCGGGGCCCTGCGCGCCGCCGCGCATGGCGCGCCGCGGTACGTCGCTTGCTACCCCGCGGGGCATGCTGTGCACTCCCCGCAACCTCGTGCTCACGCTCGCGCTCGCGCTCGCCGGCGGCCTCGCCGGTGCGTGCTCGAGCAACTCCGCTCCTCCGTCGGAACCGCCCGCGCCGCCGCCCGCCGAGGTGCCCGACAACGGCCTCACCGTCGTCGACGACGCCAGCGACGTCTGCATGGTCAACAACACCTACATGGGCCACCTGCAGATCGCCGTCGACGTCGGTGGAACGACCTACTACGGCTGCTGCCCGGCGTGCCGCGACCGCCTGCTGAACGAGCCGTCGGTGCGCACCGCGAAGGACCCGGTCACCGGCGAGGCCGTCGACAAGGCGCACGCGGTCATCGGCCGGGACCGCAAGAACGTCGTCCACTACTTCGCCAACCTGCAGAACCTGCGCCGTTACCAGGGCTCATGATCGACTGCGGGTGCCGCGAGGCGCACCAGCCGCGACGCGTCGTGCTGACCGGCGGCCCCGGCGCCGGCAAGACCGCCGTCCTCGAGCTGATGCGCCGGACGCTGTGCCGGCACGTGCAGATCGTGCCGGAGTCGGCGAGCATCGTGTTCGGCGGCGGCTTCCCGCGCGGCTCGACGCCGCCGCAGGCGCGCGCCGCGCAGCGCGCGATCTTCTACGTGCAGCGCGAGCTGGAGGTCGCGGCGATCGACGCCGACGTCGCGATCGCCCTGTGCGACCGCGGCACCGTCGACGGCGCCGCCTACTGGCCGGGCCCCGGCGAGCTGTGGGCCGACGTCGGCACGACGCTCGACGAACAGCTCGCTCGCTACCACGCGGTGATCCACCTGCGCACGCCGGCGATCGACGGCGGCTACGATCACCGCAACCCGCTGCGCATCGAGAGCGCGGCGCAGGCGGCCGCGATCGACGCGCGCATCGCGATGGCGTGGGCGCGCCACCCGCGCCGCGCCGAGGTCGCGCCGGCGCCCGACTTCCTGCAGAAGGCCCGCCGCGCGATCGACCTCGTCCGCGCCCAGCTCCCCGCCTGCTGCGCGCAGGCCGGCGCCGTCGCCGCGCTCGCCGGCCCCGACGCGCGCTGATCGCGGCCGGGCGATCAGACGGCCTCGTCGTGATCGCGCGAGCAGGGAGCGCCCTCGCTCGCCTCGAGCTGGATGGTGGCGTGGCCGATCCCGAAGCGCCGGTCGAGCTCGTGATCGACGGTGGCCAGGAACCCGGGCGCGGCGGCGGGCCACGGCAGCACGAGGTGCGCGGTGAGCGCGATCTCCGTCGTGCTGATCGGCCAGACGTGCAGGTCGTGGACGCCGCAGACGCCGGGCAGGCTCGCGAGGTAGCGCTCGACCTTCGACAGCTCGATGTGGCCGGGGACGCCGGCGAGCGCCAGGTTCGCGGTCTCGCGGAGGAGCGCGACCGTGCCGATCAGGATGACGGCGGTGACGACGAGGCTCGTCGCCGGATCGAGCCAGCGCGCGCCGGTCCACGCGACGAGGAGCCCGGCGACGGCGACGGCGACGCCGACCAGTGCGTCGGAGAGCAGGTGCAGGAACGCGGCGCGGGCGTTGGCGTCGTGCGCGCGCCGCCGGGTGAACAGCGCCGCCGAGACGCCGTTGATCGCGACGCCGACGATCGCGACGATCGCGACGGTGCCGCCGTGGACCGCCGGCGTCGTGCCGATCCGCTTGATCGCCTCCCACGCGACGCCGCCCGAGGCGACGACGATCAGGAGCGAGTTCGTCAGCGCGGCGTAGAGCGTCGTCGAGCGCAGGCCGTACGTGCGGCGCGGGCTGCGCTTGACGCCGGCGAGCGCGGCGGCGCCCCACGCGAGCAGGAGCCCGAGGACGTCGCCGGCGTTGTGGGCGGCGTCGGCGAGGAGCGCGGTGGAGTGGGCGACGAGGCCGTAGAGGATCTCGACCGCGACGTACGCGAGGTTGAGGAGGCTGGCCAGCGCGAAGGCGGTGCCGGCGCCGGTCGGTGGCGGCCCGTGCGAGTGCGAGTGACCGCGGCCGCCGTGATCGTGCCCGTGATCGTCGCGGTGCGTGTGGCCGCCGTGTGCGTGGCCGCCGTGGTCGTCGCCGCCGTGATCGTCGCCGCCGTGATCGTCGCCGCCGTCGTCGTGGTCATGGCCATGGCCATGGTCAGCCATGGTCGGCCTCCAGGGCTGGCGGGGTGGACGGGGGCTTCACGGCGAGATGATCCCACTGATTCGCATCGCGTGCGCGCCGCGCGTGCGGCCGGCGCCTGGACCCGCCGGCGACGCGGGTTCGCGGGGCGCGGTCACCTGCGCGCCGCAGACCGGCCCTCGCTGTAACAAGCGCGCTACATCGATCGGTGCGCCGTTCGCCGGCGGCGCCCCACCCGTACGATGCAGGGCCATGTCGGGCGTGTCGCCGGGCGCACCGTGGCTCCTGCTCGCGACCGTGTCGGCGGTGGCCGCCGGCTGCTCGTCTCCGGGCGGTGCGGCCGTCGACGCGCCGCTGCCGCCGGGCGACGCCGCCGATCCCGACGCGGCCGTCGACGCGCCGACCGACGCGGCCGTCGACGCGCCGGATCCGTGCGCCGATCTCGGCTTCGGTCCCGCGGCCACCTACGACGAGACGGTCCCGGGGCCGAAGCAGGGCGAGCAGCGCGAGGTGCTGATCGGCTGGCCCGAGCCGTTCAGCCTGATGACGTGGCAGGACGTGGACGGCGTCGTCGTCCAGCGGGTCAGCAACACCGGCAGCTACATCGACACGCCCCACCGCATCGGTCCGGGAGCGCCGGCGGCGATCGCCTGCCTCCCGACCGGCCAGTGCATGGTCGCGCTGCGCGATCCGCCCGCGCTCGTCCGCGTGATGCTGAACGGCACGCCGATCGACGCCACGCCGATCAGCGATCCCGGCTACCGCGAGCTCCCCGCGCTCGGCGCCGCCAACGGCCAGTTCCTCGTCGTCTTCCACGACGCGAGCAACGACTGGCGGGTGCAGCGCTACGGCGTCGCCGGCGGCGCGATGGATCCGGTGCCGCGCACGCTGCCGCCGCTGTCGGGCGCGAACCCGGTCGTCGCCGGCTGCGACGCGAACGGTTGCCTCGTCGCCTACCCGGGCGCGACGCCCGAGAGCGGCCGCTTCCGCGTGCCGTGGGTCGGCGCGGTCGGCGCGCTGGCGGCGGCGCCCGGCGCGTGGGACGGCGTCGCCTGCAACGCGGGTGGGTGCCTGTGGGCCGCCGACGGCGCCGGCTTCGTCACCGATGTCGTTGGCGACGCCGCCGCCGCGGTGCCGCTCCCGTCGGGCAAGGTGATGAGCCTCGCCGCCAACGGGGCGAGCTTCGAGCTCGTCAGCCGCTCGCAGACGATCGCCGACGACTGGCGCGCGTTCCGCATCAGCGGCACCGGCGAGGTCTCGGCGCAGGGCGCGCTGCCGTCGACCGGCTGGACGGCCAGCTCGGTCGCGTGCTCGACGAGCCTCTGCCTGGTGGCCGGCGAGCAGCTCGCCGCCGACGCGACCGAGCACGACGTCGGCGTCGTCCGCGTCGACCAGACCGTGCTCGAGGACCACATGCACTACGTGGTCGGCGCCAACGGCCAGTCGTCGCCGCTGGTGGCGTCGAGCGGCACCGGCCAGCTCGTCGTCTGGCTCGACCGGCGGCTCGGCGAGGGGCGCTGGCGGTTCGCCCGCCGCGCCGCCGACGGCGCGTGGCTGGACGCGGCCGCGATCGAGCTGCCGGCGCCGCCGGCCGTCCGCGCGCCGGACCTCGGCCTCACCTGGACCGGCCACGCCTACCTGCTGGCATGGGTCGACGCCGGCCCGCCGCGCGCGCTGCGGGCGGTGCGCATCTCGCCGCAGGGCACGATCCTCGACGGCACGCCGCTCACGCTGGTCGCCGGCGCCCAGCGCCAGGCGATCGCCTGCACGCAGGACGTCTGCCTCGCGGTCACCACCGCGCCGGGCGCGGGCGGCGCCCAGCACGTCGCCCAGCGCCTCGACGCCGCCGCGCTGACACCGCTCGGCGCCGCGATCCCGCTCGACAGCGGCGTCGACCTGTCGCCGGTGTGGGCGGCGGCCGGGCAGGGCCGGTTCGCCGTGCTGGCCAAGGTCGGGGCCGCGCACGCGCTGACCCGCCTCGGCGTCGACGGCACCGTGCTCGACGCGCCGGCGCTCGCCGTCGCCGATCCGCAGACCCACGCGCTCGTCGGCCTCGACGGCGGCTTCGCCCTCGCCTCGTCGGCGGCCGCCGGCGGCCCCGGCTCGCTGCGGTTCGTCGCCGCGACGGTCGGCCCGCGGGTCGCGCTCGCGGCCGAGGCGACGGCGCCGGTGCTCGCCTCGCTCGGCGCCGACGTCGTCGTGAGCTGGAAGTACCCCGACTCGCTGGCGGCGCGGCGGTACGCCCCCGGCGGCGACGTCGGCGCGGCGCGGCCGATCGGCGGCGAGACGGCGGCGCAGGCCGCGATGACGGGCGGTCCGGCCGGCGAGGTGCTGGCCGCCTGGAGCGAGTACGACGCGGCCGCCACGATGGTGGCGCCGCGGCTCCGGGTCCGCCGCCTGTGCGGGCCGTGACCGGCGACCGGCATCGCCGTGATGGTCAGTGCCGGCACTGACCACGTCATTACATCCACGTGAATTCGACCCGTCCGGCGCCCGGACGACTGGAGTCGGCGGGGCGAGCGGCGCGAAGGTGAGAGCCATGAAGGCCCTCCTCCGGCGTCCGCACCTTCGTACCGTGGTGGTCCCCGTCCTCCTCGCGGCCGCGGCGGGCTGCACGGAAGACCTCGACCCGGGGCAGGACGAGGCCGCCATCCTCGGCGGCAACGCGGATCCGGCCGACAACGCGATGGTCGGCATCGCCAACCTCGACGGCGCCGACGTCTGCAGCGGCGTCCTGCTCGCGCCCGGCCTCGTGCTGGCCGCCCAGCGCTGCGTCGCGGCGATCGCCAGCCCCGGTGCGTGCGCGGGCGAGACCTTCGGCGCCGCGCGGCCGCCCGACCACTTCTTCATCACGACGAGGACGCCGATGACGCAGATGCCGGGCGACTACCACGAGGTCACCGAGATCCGCACGCCGCCGGGCGGCTCGGGCGTGTGCGGCCGCGACCTCGTGCTGCTCCGGCTGATCAGCCTGGTCGGCGCCGCCGAGGGCACGCCGATCACGCCGTTCCTCGACAGCGACGTCACCGTCGGCGAGCACTACGCGTCGATCGGCTACGGCGGCACCGCCGACACCGGCGCCGGCGGCGGCCAGCGGCGCCGCCTCGACGACCTGAGCGTCGCCTGCCTCGGCGCCGCCTGCGCGTCGGCGTCGATCGGCGCCGGCGAGTGGAAGGGCGGCGCCAGCGTGTGCCCGGGCGACCAGGGCGGCCCCGCGCTCGACGGCTCGAACCGGGTGCTGTCGATCGCGTCGCGCGGCGGCGCCGGCTGCACCGACTCGATCTACACGTCGCTCGCGCCGTACAAGGACTGGCTGGTCCAGGAGACGATCCGCGCGGCGATGCTCGGCGGCTACCCGGCGCCGGCGTGGACCGGCTCG
>DASZXE010000677.1:0-7364 GCA_035546475.1 Kofleriaceae bacterium | reverse complement strand
GACGTCGCGTGCATCTGCAGCGGCGCCGGCCGCGCCCGCTCGCCGAGCCACGGCGCCGCGGCCACGCCCTGGCGCACCGCGTGCCGCACCGCCGCCGCCACCGCCGACGCGTCCGAGAACCGGACCTCCAGCTTCTGCGGGTGGACGTTGACGTCGATCTCGCCGCCCGGCACGTCGACGAAGACGATCGCCACCGGGTAGCGCCCGCGTGGCACCAGCTCGCCGTAGCCCATCGTCACCGCCTGCAGGAGCGTGCGGTCGCGGATCCAGCGCCGCCCGGCGAAGAGCTGCACGCCGCGCGACGTCGTCTGCGCCAGCTCCGGCGCCGCCAGGTAGGCGTGGACGACCACGCCCCCCTCCTGCAGGCTGACCTCGTGCACGCGATCGGCGAGCCGGCCGCCGAGCAGCGTCCGCACCCGCGCCGGCCCCGCCGACGGCGCGATCTCGAGCGCGACCCGGCCCGCGTGCCGCAGCCGGAAGCCGACCTCGGGGTGCGCGAGCGCGAGCCGCTCGACCGTCTCCGTCACGTGCGACGCCTCGGTCGCCTCGCCGCGCAGGAACTTCAGCCGCGCCGGCACGTTGTGGAGGAGGTCGGCGACCGCGATCGTCGTCCCGACCGGCGCCGCGCACGGCTCCTCGCTCACGACCCGGCCGCCGTCGACGACGATCCGCACCGCCGCCTCGCTCGCCCGCCCCCGCGTCGTCAGCGTGAGCCGCGACACGCTGGCGATCGACGGCAGGGCCTCGCCGCGGAAGCCCATCGTCGCGATGCCGGCGAGGTCGTCGACCGAGCGCAGCTTCGACGTCGCGTGGCGCGCCAGCGCGAGCCGCGCGTCGGCCGCCGTCATGCCGTGGCCGTCGTCGACCACGCGGACGAGCCGGCGCCCTCCCCCGTCGACCTCGATCGAGATCGTCCGCGCCCCGGCGTCGAGCGCGTTCTCGACCAGCTCCTTCACGACCGACGCCGGCCGCTCGACCACCTCGCCGGCCGCGATCTGATCGACCACGTGGTCGGGCAGGATCGCGATCGCCGGCGGGCCGAGGTCCATCGGTTCCGGCGTACCACGTCCGCCCGCCGCGGATCGATGCCGAACCCGCGGGCGATCGCGCGCGGCGCGGCGCCACGCATTGCCGCCGCACGGGGCTTCGGTTAGGTTGCGCCCATGGCGTTCGCCGGCTCCGCCTCGGGCTCCGGCGCCGGCGGGCGGACGTCGCCCCGGCCGGCGACCGGACGGGTCGTCGCGATCACCGGCGCGTGCACGTACCTCGGCACCGACCTGGTCCGCCGCCTCGAGGAGGATCGCCGCTACGCCAAGGTCGTCCTCCTCGACGTCCGCGAGCCGCCGGTGCTCGCCGAGGGCGTCACCAAAGCGCGCTACTACCCGATCGATCTCACCCAGCCGACGATCGACGGCGACCTCGCGACGCTGCTGCGCCGCGAGGAGGTCGACACCGTCGTCCACGGCGCGTTCCTGTCGCACCCGACCCACGCGTCGGAGTGGGCGCACGAGCTCGAGGACGTCGGCACGATGCACGTGCTGAACGCCTGCGCGGCGGCGAGCCCGAGCCGCTTCGTCATGGTGTCGACGACGATGGCGTACGGCGCCTACCCGTCGAACCCGAACTTCCTGACCGAGTCGGCCGAGCTGCGCGGCCACCGCGACTCGCGCTGGATCAACGACAAGGTCAAGGCGGAGAAGCAGGCGCTGCGGTTCGCGCGCGAGAACCCGGCGACCACCGTCGCCACGCTGCGGTTCGCGCCGATCCTCGGCCCGACGGTGACGAACCTGTTCACCCGCTTCCTCGCGCGGCCGGTGGCGCCGGTGATGATGGGCCACGATCCGCTGATGCAGTTCGTCCACGAGGCCGACGCCGCGTGGGCGCTCAAGCTCGCCGTCGACGGCGACGCCAGCGGGCCGTTCAACATCGTCGGCAAGGGCGTGCTGCCCTACACGACGGTGCTCGCGCTCATGGGCCGGGTGCCGCTGCCGATGCCGTACCTGGTCGCGCGCCAGCTCTCGAAGGGGCTGTGGGCGACGCAGGTGCTGCGGTCGCCGCCGAGCCTGCTCGACTACCTGATGTACGTGTGCGTGGCCGACGGCACGCGCGCGCGCACCGAGCTCGGCTTCGCGCCGCGGCTGTCGATCCGGCGGACCATCCTCGACTTCCTCGGCCTCGCGCCCGAGGACGGCGCGACCGACGTCGCGCGAGCGCAAGGGTAGCGACCTTGGCGAGCGAGCTGCCATGACGCCGGCTGTGCGGCTCCTCGGGGGTCGTGCGCGGGCCGTCTTCCCGCGGCCGGCGCACGCGAACGGCCGCGACTTGCGCTACCGTCCCTGAGCTCCACCGATGCCGAACCCGCCCGCCGATCCGCCTGATGCACCTGATCCGCCGCATCGGCCCGACGACGCCGCCTTCGACGAGTGGGACACCGGCCCCACCGACGCGAGCATGGACGACTGGGACACCGGCGCGCCCGACGCCAGCGCCGCGCCCGACGGGGTCTGGGCCGACGACGACGTCTACCTGGGCGGCGAGGCGGCCGGCCTGCCGTACGAGTCGAGCGACCTCGGCGTCGGGCTCGACGACTCGATGGAGGACGACGCCGAGCTGCGCGAGATCGAGCGCCGCGTCGAGGAGGGGCGCACGCCGGTCTACCCGCTCGACGCGCGCCGGCGCATCCCGATGGAGTTCGTCTGGCGGCGCTGGCGGCAGCTCGCCATGTGGGGCCGCGCCGACGTCGTCGACGACTTCGGCCGCGATCCGATCGCGACCGCGCGCTGGGAGTGGCTGCTCGACTTCCTCTACTCGAAGTGGTTCCGCGTCGAGGCGAGCGGCCTCGAGCACGTGCCCGACACCGGCCGCGCGCTGCTGGTCGCCAACCACGGCGGCAGCCTGCCGTACGACAGCGCGATGGTGATGCACGCGGTCCGCCGCGATCACCCGACGCGCCGCGACGTCCGGCCGCTCGTCGAGGACGCGGTCTTCCACCTGCCGTGGCTCGGGCCGCTGATGTCGCGCATCGGCGGCGTGCGGGCCTGCCCGGAGAACGCCGAGCGGCTGCTCGCCCACGACGAGGTCGTCGCGGTCTTCCCCGAGGGCGAGAAGGGGATGAGCAAGCTGTGGCGCGATCGCTACCGCCTGCAGCGGTTCGGCCGCGGTGGCTTCATCAAGCTGGCGCTGCGCGCGCGGGCGCCGATCATCCCGGTCGCGGTGATCGGCTCCGACGACGCGCTGCCGCTGTTCGCGCGGGTGCGCTGGTTCGCGCGCAACATCGGCATCCCGTACGTGCCGGTGACGCCGACCTTCCCGTGGCTCGGGCCGGCGGGGCTCCTGCCGTTGCCGAGCAAGTGGAAGATCCGCTTCGGCGCGCCGATGGACTTCGGCCGCGACTACGGCCCCGAGGCCGCCGACGATCGCCTGCTGGTCGGCCGCCTCGCGGAGGCGGTGCGCGCCGAGGTGCAGACGATGGTCGACGACCTGCGCCAGCACCGCCGGAACGCCTACCTCGGCTGATCGCGCGGCCGCCGGCGGCCGGGCAAGAATCCCGGCCCGGCCCGATCGTGCGTGGTAGGCTAGCGACGCGGCATGGACGACGTCGACGACCAGATCGCCATCCTGCTCCAGGTCGCGCGGGACCTGCTCGGCGCCGCCGACGACGGCCGCGCCCTCTCCGAGGCGAGCCGCATCGTCAACCAGGCGCTCGCGCTGCGCCACGATGTCGCCCGCGCGTGGCTGGTGAAGTGCCAGGTGCTGGCGGCCCAGGGCGATGACGGCGGCGCGCTCGCGGCTGCCGAGCTGGCGGTGCGGCGCGCGCCGCGGCTGGCGGAGGCCCACTACTGGCGCGGCGCCTTGCTCGGCGACCTCGGCCACTACCGCGAGGGGCTGCGCGCGATCGATCGCGCGTTCGTCCACCTCGGCCCCGGCGACGCCTGGCTGCTCGAGGACCTCTACTACGAGAAGGCGACGATGCTCGAGGCGATCGGCGAGCGCGACGCCGCCCGCGCGACGTTCGAGGCCGGCCTCGAGCGCTGCCCCGGCTCGACGCTCCTGCAGACCGGCATCGAGCCGCTCGCCGCCGCGCGCCGCCCCGCCCCGCTCAAGCTGCTGCGCGGCGGCCTCTCGTAGCTACCCGCCGGCCAGCGCCTCGCGCGGCGCGCCGCAGACCAGGCGGAAGCCGAGGTCGACCGAGCGTCGATCCGGGAGGCTGAGGTGGCGCGCCGCCGCGCGCAGCTCCCGGCGCTCGGCGCACCACGAGCCGCCGCGGAGGACGCGCGGCGCACCGGCGGGCGCGCGCTGGCACGGATCGACGGTGCCGGCGTCGACCTCGCGATAGCTGCCGCGCCAGCCGTCGAGGCACCACTCCCACACGCCGCCGGCCAGATCGTCGGCGCCGCACGGGAGGCTGCGCCCGAGCGGGTGCTCGCCGGGCGAGCCGGGGCGGCCCGACTGCCAGTCCTGACCGAAGCGGGCGTGGACGTGCGTCGGCGGCTCGTCTCCCCACGGATAGCGCCGGCCGCGGGAGCGGCTGTCGAGGCACGGCCCTCGCGCCGCGAGCTCCCACTCGGCCTCGGTCGGCAGCCGGTAGACGAGGCCGAACGGCAACGGCGCCGTCTCCGTCCAGAAGCGCGCGTACGCGCAGGCCTCGTGCCAGGAGACGCAGACGAGGAACTGGTCGTCGCCGTCGAAGCGCGCCCCGCGCCGGCGGGTGAGCTCGAGCCTCGCCATCGGATCCTCGCCGCCTCGAACGGCGCGGCGGTAGGTCAGGAAGTCGGCGTTGACCGCCGGCGACTCGGCGATCCAGAACGGGCTCACCGTCACCCAGCGCGCGTCGAGCTCGTCGGGGTCGGCGTCGGCGTCGTACGCCGGATGGGCCGGATCCGTCGACGAGCCCATCCAGAAGCGGCCGCCGGCCACCCACCGGAACGGCCGGCCGAGCGCGGTCGGCGTGAAGTCGAGCCCCATCATCGGCTGCGTGCCGGCCCGAGCGTTTGCAGCCCGGCCGCCCTTCCGCGCCACCGCGGCGCTGCCTGCCCGCGCGCGGCGCCGCTCGAGGTACGCCCGCTCGAAGTCGGCGGCGGCCTGGCGCCGGGCCTCGTCGAGCGACAGCGCCGCGAGCCGCTCGTCGACGAGCGGCTCGGGTCCCTCGGGGCGCGGCGACCGTTGCGGCGCGTCGCGCCAGTGCTCCGCCAGCAGCTCGATCGCGACCGCGTGCGCGGGGCCGCGCGGATCGCCGGCCGGTCCCGCGCAGACGACGCCGACCACCTGGCCGCTCTCCTCGCCGATCACGGCGGCGCCGTGCAGCTCGCGGGTCAGCGTGCCCTCCTCGAGCTGCACGAGCCATCCCGTCCAGCCCGAGCCACGGCCCTCGCCCGCCGAGGCGCGCGCCAGGGTGCCGCGGCAGGCGCCGGTCACCGGCCGGCCGCTGCTCCGGTCGACGCCGTCGAGCCGGACCCGCTCACCGGCCTGTCCGCGGCCGAGCGTCCACGGCCGCGGCCTGGCGAGGCCGGCGACCTCGAGCACCGCCAGGTCGACGCCGCGGGCCTCGAGATCGACGACCAGCGCCGCCGGGCGGCCCTCGACCCGCAGCCCCGCGCTCCCGTCCTCGGCGAGCTCGTGGACCACGTGCGCCGCGGTCAGCACCTCGGCGACGGTGCCGCCGGCGCCGGGGCGGGTCCGGATCACGAAGCCGCTCGCCGGCTCCGTCGGCCGCGCCGCGCTCGTGATCGCGACGAGGGCGCCTCCAGGCTGCTCCACCCTCCGAAGATAACCGAACTAGCCGCAATGCCGATCAGATAGCCGACGGCGTCGGCGCCGGCGGGCGGTTGGCCGCTAGCGGCTGATGGCTGGCGACGGCTGACGGCTGACGGCGGGCGACGGCTGGCGGCTGACGGCTGACGGCGCACGGTTGGGGGTTGACGGGAGGGCCGGGCCGCTATCGTGGAAGGCCGGCGGGCTTTCCGGACTGGCCAACCAGGATCAGGATGGGGCGATCGTGACCCTGCGCCAGCCGAACCTCCGCGAGTCCGTCGAGATCGTCGCCGCGGCGACGCCGCCGGCATTTCCCGAGTTGATCAAGCACCTGGATCCGGTGTGGATCGACGAGGCGCTGTTGAACACCGGCACGATGACGCTGCGGCGGCGTCGGCTGCCGGCAGACCGGGTGATCTGGTTGGTCCTCGGGATGGCCGTGCTCCGCGACCTGTCTATCCCGGAGGTCGCCCGACAACTCGAACTCGCGCTGCCGGGTTCTGACGGCAGCCTTACCGTCGCCCCCAGCGCGCTCGCGCAGGCGCGAGCCCGGCTCGGGCCCGATCCGATGGAGTGGCTGTTCGCCCGTACCGGCTCACAGTGGGCGGGCACGTGCGCGGACGCGGATCGCTGGCGAGGCCTCGCGCTCTACGGCGTCGACGGCACGACGCTCCGGGTCGCCGACAGCGACGAAAATCGCGCCTTCTTCGGCAGCCAGAGTGCAGGTGCTGGACGTGGCGTGAGTGGCTACCCGCTGGTCCGCCTCGTGGTCCTGATGGCGCTGCGCTCGCACGTGCTGGCCGCCGCCGAGTTCGGCCCGTACCGCGACGAGCGCATCTATGCGAGCCCACTGTGGAGCGCAGTCCCCGACCATTCGTTGGTCGTCGTCGACCGCCTGTACCTGCAGGCCAGCATCCTCGTCCCGTTAACCACCACCGGCCACAACCGCCACTGGTTGACCCGCGCCAAGTCGACGACGAAGTACAAGGTGCTCCAGCGGCTCGGCATCGGCGACGACCTCGTCGAAATCACTGTGAGCGACAAGGCGCGGCGGCAGGACCCGACCTTACCGCCGACGTTTCGTGCCCGCGCGATCCGATATCAACGCAAGGGCCACGCGCCCCAGGTCTTGCTGACGTCGCTGCTCGATCCGAAGCAGTACCCCGCCGACGAACTGCGCAGCGTCTATCACGTCCGCTGGGAGCTCGAACTGGGCTTCGGCGAGATCAAGACGGATCTGCTCGAACGCCTCGAGACCATCCGCAGCAAGAGCCCTGCCACCGTCGAGCAGGAGCTGTGGGGCATCCTGATCGCCTACAACCTCATTCGCCTCGAGATGGCCCGGATCGCCGACGACTTGGGCGTGGAGCCGACCCAGATCAGCTTCGTCGCCGCCGTCAGCCATTTCGTCGAGCAGTGGCTGTGGGCGACCAACACGCTGACGCCGGCCGCCATACCCAAGCGCCTCGACACGATGCGCGACCGCATGCGTCGCTTCGTCCTTCCCCCGCGGCGTCCAGAGCGCGTCTTTCCTCGCGCCGTGAAGATCAAGATGAGCAACTACGCCCGCAAACGGCCACCGCCGAAGAGGCGCCGTAAGTGAACGGCATTGG
>DASZXE010000676.1:0-15056 GCA_035546475.1 Kofleriaceae bacterium | reverse complement strand
GACGGTGGCCGCCGCCGGCGCCGCGGCGGTGACCGGCGCGCTGCTCCTGCTCATGCGCGCTCGGCGCTGACCGACGGCCCGGGCGCCTGCCGACCGCCGGCGTCGATCGCCGGCGCCGCCCGCCCGGCCCGCGCCGGCTCGTCGAGCGCCGCGTACAGCACCTCGGCCAGGTGGTAGGCGGGCCGCCCCGTCGCGTGCTGGATCTGCTCGCGGCAACTGAAGCCGTCCGCGATCGCGATCGCGTCCCCGGCCGCGCGCACCGCCGGCAGCAGCGCCTGCTCGCCGATCGCCATCGAGATGTCGTAGTGCTCCCGCTCGTAGCCGAACGAGCCGGCGAGCCCGCAGCAGCCCGCGTCCTCGAGGACGTCGAGCTCGAGCCCGAGCCCCGCCAGCACCTTCCGCTCCGCGCCCCAGTCGAGCACCGCCTTCTGGTGACAGTGGCCGTGGACGACCGCGCGCCCGTGGAGCGACGGCAGCCGCGCGTCGTCGCGCACCAGCAGCTCGGCCAGCGTGAACGTGCGCTGCGCGAGCTGCTGCGCCACCGCGTCGTCGGGGAAGAGCTGGGGCAGCTCGTCGCGGAACGCCGACACGCAGCTCGGCTCGAGGCCGACGATCGGCACGCCGCGCGCGACGTCGGGGCCGAGCGCCGCCATCGTGCGATGCCACAGCCGCTTCGCCAGCGGCAGCATCCCGTAGTCGTACAGCGCGCGCCCGCAGCAGAGCGGCTCGCGCGGCACGGTCACGCGGTAGCCGGCGTGCTCGAGCACCTCGACCGCCGCGACCAGCGTGCTCGGGATGAAGTGGTTGTTGAACGTGTCCGCCCACAGGATGACCGGCCGGCCGTCGGGGACGCGGGCCGCCCGCCGCGCGAACCAGCGCCGGAACGGCACCGGCGCGAACCGCGGGATCGGCCGCTCGGGCGCGAGCCCGCCGAGCCACGCCGCCAGCCGCCGCAGGCCCGGCGTCTGCGTCACCGCGTTCGCCAGCCACGGCACGTGGCCGCCGAGCCGCGCCCACCGGTGGATCCAGCCCATCGCGTACGCGTGGCGCGGCCGCCGGTGGTGCTCGTGGTAGTGCGACAGGAACTCCGACTTGTACGTCGCGACGTCGACCTTGACCGGGCAGTCGCCCTTGCAGCCCTTGCACGCGAGGCAGAGATCGAGCGTCTCCTTCACCGCCTCGCTCGCCCAGCCGTCCTGCACGACGTCGCCCTGCATCATCTCGAACAGCGCGCGGGCGCGGCCGCGGGTCGTGTGCAGCTCGTCGTGGGTGACCCGGAAGCTCGGGCACATCGTGCCGCCGTGATCGCGCCGGCACTCGCCGACGCCGACGCAGCGGAGCGCCGCGTGGCGGAAGTCGCCGCCGTCGGCCGTCGGGTGGAACGTCGTCGGGTGCGGCGCCGGCTGGTAGACCGCGAGCTTGAGGTGCTCGGTGCGGCGGAGGCCGTCGACCTTCTTGCCCGGGTTCATGCGGCCGTCGGGATCCCAGATCGCCTTGAACTCGCGGAACGCGCGCACCAGCTCGTCGCCGAACTGGATCGCCAGCAGGTCGCCGCGCGCCTGACCGTCGCCGTGCTCGCCCGACAGCGAGCCGCCGTGACGCACGACCAGCTCGGCCGCGTCGCGGGTGAAGCGCGCATACGCCTCGCGGCCGTCCGCCGACTCGAGCCGGAAGTCGATGCGGCAGTGGATGCAGCCCTGGCCGAGGTGGCCGTACAGGGCGGCGTCGAGGTGGTGGCGGTCGAGCAGCGCGCGCAGGTCGCGCAGGTAGGCGCCGACGCGATCGGGCGGCACCGCCGAGTCCTCCCAGCCGGGCCAGAAGTCGTGGCGGCCGGGGACGAACGCGGTCGCGCCGAGGCCGGCCTCGCGCAGCTTCCAGATCCGCTCCGCCTCGTGCTCGTCCTCGAACAGCTTCATCGACGGCGCGCCCGGCTCGCGGCGGAGCGCGTCCATCAGGTGGCGCGCGGCGTCGAGCGCCTGCGCGCGCGTCGCCTCGCCGAGCTCGACGAGCAGCCAGCCCTTGCCCGGCGGCAGGAGCTTCACCGAGCCGGCGTGCAGGCCGGTCGCCTCGACGTCGGCGATCAGCCGGTCGTCGAAGCCCTCGAGCCCCACCGGGCGGAACGCGCGCAAGGCCGGCACGTGATCGCCGGCAGCGAAGACGTCCGGGTAGCCGAGCAGGACGACCGCGCGGCCGGGCCGCTCGGGATAGACCTGCAGCGTCGCCTCGAGGATCGTCACGCAGGTCGCCTCGCTGCCGACCAGCGCGCGCGCCACGTGGAAGCCGCGCTCGGGCAGCAGCTCGTCGAGGTTGTAGCCCGACACCCGCCGCGGGATGGGCGCGAAGCGCGCGCGGATCCGCTCGGCGTGGCGGTCGCGCAGGTCGCGCAGGCGCCGGTAGATGTCGCCGCGCCGGCCGCCGGCGGCGATGATCCGGGCGAGCTCGTCCTCGGGCGTGGCGCCGACCCGCAGGCGCAGGCCGTCGTACGTGACGATCTCCAGCGCCTCGACGTGATCGGCGGTGCGGGCGCCCGGGCCGTACATCTCCGCCATCACCGAGTGGATGCCGCACGAGTCGTTGCCGAGCATGCCGCCGAGCGTGCAGTGGTTGTGCGTCGCCGGATCCGGCCCGTAGGTGAGGCCGTGGGGCGCGAGCGCGCCGCGCATGCGGTCGAGCACGCAGCCCGGCTGCACGCGCACGCGGCGGCCCTCGACGTCGACGTCGACGACCGCGCCCATGTACTTGCTGAAGTCCATGACGACCGCGGCGTTGACGCACTGGCCGGCGAGGCTGGTGCCACCGCCGCGCGACAGGACGGGGGCGCCGTGCTCGCGGCAGGTCGCGATCGTCGCCTCGACGTCCGCGGCGTCGCGCGGGAGGACGACGCCGATCGGCACCTGCCGGTAGTTCGAGGCGTCGTGGGCGTAGACCGCACGGGTCGCGGTGTCGAATCGGACCTCGCCACGCACGACGTGCGCGAGCGCCCGGGCGAGCTCGCCGTCGGGCGAGCGATCGGGGCGTGACTTCATGCAGCGATGTGGCTGCATCGATCGTGCCTGCGCGTGCCGGCGCGCACCCGCGGGCGGCGCGCGCCCGCCGCGGCCGCCGTCGGCGAGCCCGCTTCGGCGTTCAGGCCTCGGGCGGGCCGACGACGTCGAGCAGCAGGCCGAGCCGGGTGATCAGCGCCTCGCGGTCGAACGGCTTCTCGACGTGGCCGAGCGGCGCCTCGGCGAGGAAGCGGGCGGCCTCCTCGTTGACGGCGCCGCCGGTGATGAAGAGCATCCGCCGCGCCTGATCGGGCAGCCGCGCGTCGACCTGGCGGAACAGCTCGATGCCGCTCATCCCCGGCATCGTCAGGTCGCAGAGGATGAGCGGGAAGCGCTCGCCGGCGTCGAGGCGCGCCAGCGCGGCGCGCGCCCCCTCGGTCATCACCAGGTCGAACCGGTCGCCGAGCGTGCGCGCGATCGCGTTGCGCACCAGCGGATCGTCCTCGACGACGAGCAGGCGGGCCGTACCTCCGGCCGCCGCCTGCACGGCCGCGCTCGCCGCCACCCGCGGTGACGCCGGCGCCACCGCCGCCTCGCTGCCCGCCTCGCGCGCCGCCGGCGGGAGCCGCACGCGGAAGCGCGACCCGCCGCCGAGCTGGCTCCAGACCTCGATGCGCCCGCCCATCGACGTCACGATGCCGTGGCAGATCGCGAGCCCGAGGCCGGTGCCGCGCCCGCTCTTCCGCGCCGAGTAGAACGGATCGAAGATCCGCGTGAGCTGGCTCTCGGCGATGCCGCAGCCGGTGTCGGCGACCTCGATCGCCGCCCAGCCGTCGGGCTCGGTCCACGAGCGCAGCGAGACCTGGTTGTCGTCGGGGCCGCCGCGCTCGATCGCCTGCGCCGCGTTGGTCAGGAGGTTGACGAACACCTGGCCGAGCCGGCCGCCGTCGCCGTCGACCGGCGGCGTGTCGCCGAGCTCGACCTCGAAGCGCGCGTGGTGGCGCACCTGCTGGCCGACGACGTCGATCGCCCAGCGCAGCGCGCCGCGGATCTCGCCGGACGTCCGGCGGCCGTAGACCGGCGCGGTGAAGACGCGCAGGTCGGAGACGATCCGGCGGACCTCCTCGGTGCCGAGGTCGGCGTCGGAGAGCGCCTCGTCGGCGTCGTCGATCCAGGCGCTGTCGGTGCCGTCGTCGCGGTGGCGCGCCAGCATCTCGCGCACGACCTGCACGTTGGTGCGGATGTAGGCCAGCGGGTTGTTGATCTCGTGGGCGACGCCGGCGGCGAGCGTGCCGAGCGCCGCCATCCGCCGCGACAGCTCGACCTGCTGCTGCAGGCGCCGCTCCGGCTCGACGTCGCGGAAGACCAGCACGGCGCCGAGCACCTGGCCGCCGTCGTCGACGATCGGCGCCACCGAGTCGCCGATCATCCGCGGCCGGCCGTCGCGCGCGAGCACCGCGCCGTCGAGGTGGGCGGTGCCGCGCGCCTCGGCGAGCGCCGCCAGCGGCCCCGGCACCGGCGCCAGCGTGTCGGGATCGACCATGCGGAAGACGTCGGCGACCGGCCGGCCGAGCGCCTCCGCCGCGGACCAGCCGAGCAGCGTCTCGGCGGCGCGGTTGAGCGACGCGACCGCGCCGGCCGGATCGATCGCGATCACGCCGTCGCCGATCGACCGCAGCGTGGTCGCCATCCACCGCTCGCGCGCGCGCAGCTCGCGGTCGATCGCGTGCTTGTGCAGCGCGAGCTCGACGGTGATGCGCAGCTCCTCCGCCTTGATCGGCTTGAGCAGGTAGCCGTACGGCGCGGTTTCCTTGGCGCGCTCGACGGTGGCGCGGTCGCCGTAGGCGGTCAGGTAGACCACCGGCACGCCGAACCGTTCGCGCAGCGCCGCCGCGGCGCTGATGCCGTCGTCGGGGCCGCGGATGCGGATGTCCATCAGCACGAGGTCCGGGTGGTGGAGCTCGGCGCTGCGCAGCGCGTCCTCGGCGGAGCTGGCCGACGCCGGCACCTGGTAGCCGAGGCCGATCAGGCTGCGCTGGAGGTCCTTGGCGACCAGCGCCTCGTCCTCCACGACCAGGATCGTCTCGTTCATGCCTGGACCTCGTCGGCCTGGCAGGGGGCGTGGAAGCGGAACCGGTAGCCGACGCCGCCGTCGCGGCGGACGTCGACCTCGGCGGCGAGCTGCTCGGCGATCGTGAAGACGAGGTCGAGGCCGAGCGTCGCGCAGCGGTGCGGATCGAGGTGGGCGGGCAGGCCGACGCCGTCGTCGCTGACGTCGAGCTCGACGGTGTCGCCGTCCAGCCGCGCGAGGTGGATCGCGATCTCGCCCGGGCGCCCGTCGGGGAACGCGTGCTTGAGCGCGTTCGTCACCAGCTCGTTGACGAGCAGGCCGCACGGGATCGCCTGGTCGAGCGACAGGCGGGTCGGCCCGGCGTCGAGCCGCCAGGTGATGCCGCTGCGCGCCAGCGAATGGAAGAGGCCGTCCATCAGCGCCCGTATGTAGCCGGTGAAGTCGACGTGGGCGAGGTCCTTCACCTGATAGAGGATCTCGTGCATGAGCGCGATCGAGCGCACGCGGTTCTGGCTGGCCTCGAACATCGCCCGCACCCGCTCGTCGTCGCTCTGGCCGGCCTGCAGGTTGAGCATGCTCGACACGATCTGCAGGTTGTTCTTGATCCGGTGATGGATCTCCTTCAGCAGCACCTCCTTCTCGCGCAGCGACGCGCGGATGCGCCGCTCGGCCTCCTTGCGCGCGGAGATGTCGACGATGGACGACAGGATGAACGTGTCCTCGCCGATGACGAGCGGGTTGAGGCCGATCTCGATCGGCACCTCGCGGCCGTCCTTGCGCAGGCCGTAGAGATCGCGGCCGGCGCCCATCGGCCGCGTGCGCGGATCGCCGGCGAACGCGGCGCGGTAGCCGGGGTGGCCGCCGCGGAAGCGGGCCGGGATGAGCGCCTCGATCGGCTGGCCGATCAGCTCCTCGCGCGCGTAGCCGAACAGCAACTCGACATGACGATTGACCAGCACGATCAGCCCTCGATCATCCACCATGATCATGCCGGTCGGCGCGGCGTCGAGCACCATGCGCGCGACCTCGGGCAGCACGACTTCGAGGTGTCGCATCGGTTCGACCGAGTGTACGGGGGGCTCGCAGATGCGGGCAATCCTCAGACCGGCGGGAGGATGGAGAGCTGACGCACGATCGCCTCGGTGATTGAGTCGCTCGACCGTTGCCGGTGGTCACCACTTCTCGACCGCTCTGACGCGCGCGCGGCCGAACCATTGCCGCACTCGGCTTGCTCCTGATGGCCCCACCGCGGGCGTGCACCGCAGGCGGACTCGCGGCGGTCAGAGCACGATCGTGTTCGACAGGTGCGCGGTCGCGAGCACGCGCCCGTGGAACGAGCAGGTGAGATCGATCGGGTCGGCGGACGGCAGCAGCACGAGCGACCAGCAGACGTTGTTGGCGATGAACACCGGCGTCGTGCTGCTCCAGTCGCAGGCGACGCCGAGCACCGGGTGGCCGGCGCCGTCCTTGCCGACCACGCGCACCGACGCGCTGTAGCCGGTCGTCGCGCTGCCGATGATGCGCGTCGTGGTGACGTCCGCCGACGTCACGGCGGCGGCGGGCAGGACCTCGATCGTGGCGTCCCAGGCGGGCGCCGGCGCGTCGGTGGTGACGCGGTAGGAGCCGACGGTGCCGGCGGTGAGCACGATGTCGGGCTGGGCGAGCGCGCAATCCTGCGTCGCGGTGGTGGCGGGGCGCGTGGACAGGCCGGCCGGCGTGGCGAGCGCGTAGCCGCCGCGGCCGAACAGCGGCGCGCCGGTCGTGCCGCGCTTCGTGCTGGTGATCGCGGCGGTGCCGCCCTCGACGACGCGCTCGGGGCCGACGACGTCGAGATCGCCGACGTCCTCGACCGCCAGGTCGAGCCGCTCGACGAGGTCGGGGCCGCGCACCTCGATCGTGGCGCGGCCCGCGTCGCCGGCGGCGAGGTCGAAGCCGACCTGGCCCGGCGCGAGATCGACGAGGCCGGTGGTGACCATCACGCGCGGGTCGCTCGACACGACCTCGGTGACCTGGCGATCGTCGGCCGGGCAGAAGATCATCGTCTCGACCGAGCGGGCGGCGAACCGCCAGCCGTCGAGGCAGCCGGGCTGGTCGCGGCAGTCGTAGGCGGCGAACGCGCCGGCGCCGAGCTGGCCGGGCACCTGGCAGACGGGCGGCGAGGTGGGCTCGCTGCAGGCGAGGAGCCCGACCGCGAGCACGGTCCCGCCGGCGAGCGCGGTCAGGCCGGTCCGGGACGCCCGCGCGAGCACGGCCCATCATGGCACCCCTGGCCGCCGTCGCCGCGGCAAACCGATCGTCCGTACAGTTCGACCGCACGACCCGTCGCGCGCCGCCCGCGAACCGCCATCCTCCCGGATTCACGCCCGAACTCGCGGGCACGACCCGTGCAGTCCGAGCGCGCCATGAACCGACGCGCCCGCACCCGACACCTGTTCGTCACCGCCCTGCTGCTCGGCGCCCCGAGCCTCCTCGGCCTCGGCGTCGTCCGCGCCGACATCACGCCGCCCGATCCGAAGGCGCCGCTGCACGCGTGGACCGCCGTGCAGCAGTGGATGCCGACCCGTCCCAGCGATCCGCGCTCCGACCATGGCTACGCGAGCGACGCCGGCGCGCTGCTCCTCGCCGACGAGCTCGGCGCCAACCTCAGCCAGCTCGGCCGCGCGAGCCTCGTCGATCACTGCTTCGGCCCGATCAGCGACAGCCAGCCGCTCGACGGGGCGATGGCGTGGGCGCTGTGCCGCGACGATCTGATGGCCGCCGACGCCGGCAAGGCCGAGGCGGAGCTGACCGCGGCCGGCGTCAGCGCCGGCGAGCGCGCCGACATCCTGAGGGACGTGAAGGAGGCGCTCGCGCACGCCCACACGATCGTCGACGCCATCGATGCCGAGGCGAAGACCGACCCCGGCCTGCAGGCGATGCGCAAGACCGTCGAGGACGCCAAGGCCGAGTGGTCGGCGTACCTCGCGAAGCACCAGGCCGACTACGATCGCTACCTGACGCTCAAGGACGCGGTGCGCTCGGGCAAGACCAACAACCCCGGCTTCGCGGGCTGCGACGCGGCGACCCGCGCGCCGTTCGAGGCGGTGGTGCGCGCGACGGTGCCGTCGATCCCGTGGGACGTCGGCAGCCACTACCTGCCCGGTTACATGAGCTACCTGACCGCGACGACCGAGGGCTACATCGCGACGGTGTCGTGGGCGGCGTGCGCGTACAGCGTGCATCCGGCGGGCGAGGCGGTCTACGTCTCGGCCGCGAACCAGGACGGCACCAACCTGCGCGGCGGCTGGCGGACGGTCGCGCTCGGCAAGCTGCTCGCGCCGTCGTTCGCGCCGCGCTTCGCCGATCGCTCGATGTCGATGGACGCCTGGCGCGATCGGTGGTCGCAGGACGTCCAGATGGCCGGCGTGCGCGACACGCTCGAGATCTCCGCCGAGAACGAGGGCGTGGTCGCCGGCCTGCACCCGGACGGTGACCTCGTCCATGTCACCCACGCGGGCGAGGAGATCGAGTCGTGCCTGAACTGGAAGGAGACCAACAAGGTCACCGGCTACGGCGCGAACGGCGATCCGATCTACGACAAGGTCTGCACCAAGCGCGGGATGATCGCGAACGAGGAGTCGCCGGTCGACGTGCCGGCGGCGTACCTGAACGGCGTCTCGCCGGGTGACACGCTGGCCACCACCGACCAGTTCCCGGTCGTCTCGTGGCGCGACCACACGCTCACGTCCCTGCTCGGCGTCGCGCTCGCGCCGGCGAAGGGCGCGGCGGCCGGCGGCAAGCCAGCGAAGCCCGCGAAGCCGGCGAAGCCCGCGAAGCCGAGGCACTGACACCGCGCGACACCGCGCGCCCGGCGGCGGGCCCGCGCGGCGCGCGTCAGTGCCGCGAGTCGTCGAGCACGTGCGCGGCCTCGGCGAGCCACGGGTCGCGCGCGAGCTGCGCCTGCCACTTCGTCAGCCGGTCGTCGACGCGCTGGCCGGGGGCGGCGGGGGCCGGCGGCGGATCGAGCAGCGTCACGGTCAGCCTGGCCGGCGCCTTGTCGAGGTCGGGCATCACCGCCTGCAGCTCGTCGTGCTGCTGCTTGCGCTTCGCCTCGAAGGCGGTGCGCTGGAGCGGCATCGTGGTGTCGCCCTTGCGGCTCATCATCAGCTTCGTCGACGCCACCACCTGCGCGAACAGCGGCTCCTTCGCGACCCGCGCCGCGCTCTTCTGGGCGAGGACGGTCGCCTTCCACGGCGCCGGCCACTCGTCGTGGTCCACCGGATCGATGTGCGACTGCGGGATCGCGTGGGGCAGCGTGCGCTCGCCGCTCTCGACGTACGCCGCCGGATCGGGCAGCACGACGTCGGGCGTCACGCCGTCGAGCTGCGTCGACCAGCCGTTGACCCGGTAGAACTGCTGGATCGTCAGCTTGAGCGAGCCGAGGTCGAAGCGGTCGCCGGTCGCGCGATCGAGGCTGTTGAGCGACTGCACGGTGCCCTTGCCGTGAGTCGGCCCGGTGCCGACGATGACGGCGCGCTGGTAGTCCTGCAGCGCGGCCGCGACGATCTCCGACGCCGACGCGCTGAAGTGGTCGACCATCACCACCAGCGGCCCCGCGTACGACGTCCCCGCGTCGTCGTCGGACAGCCGGCGGGTGTCGCCGTCGCCGTCGCGGACCTGCACGACCGGCCCCTTGTCGATGAACAGGCCGGTCAGATCGACGGCGTCGTCGAGGAGGCCGCCGCCGTTGTCGCGCAGGTCGAGGATCACGCCGGCGACCTTGCGATCCTGCAGCTCGCCGAGGAGCTTGCGGACGTCGGTGGCGGCGTCGCGGCCCTCGCCGCCGTAGAAGCTCGGCAGGTAGATGTAGCCGATCGCCGGCAGGCCCGCGCCCTGGAGGACCGCGCCGCGCGCGTACGCGGCCTCGATCTCGACGATGTCGCGGACGATGTCGATCACCTTGTCGCTGCCGTCGGCCTTGTGGACCTTGAGGTGGACCTCGGTGCCCTTCGGCCCGCGGATCAGCTTGACGACGTCCTCGATGCGCATGTCGGCGACGTCGACCGGATCGCCGCCGGACTGCACCGACATGATGATGTCGCCGGCCTGCAGGTGGCCCTCGCGCCAGGCGGCGCCGCCGGGCACCAGCTCCTGCACCTCGACGTAGTGGTCGTGCTCCTTCAGCAGCGCGCCGATGCCCTCGACCGAGCCGCTGATCGCGATGTCGAAGTTGGCCTTGTCGGCGGGCGGCAGGTAGTCGGTGTGCGGATCGTAGATGCTGGCGATCGCGTTGATCAGGTCGGCCTCGGCGTCGCGGACGTCGTAGGCGCCGAGGCGGGCGAAGCGGCCGGCGTACGACGTCGCCAGGTCGGCGCGCGCCTTGTCCTCGCGCTGCGCGAGCGGCAGCGGCGCGGGCGCCGGTGGATCGCCCGGCTTCGGCGGATCGAGCGGCGGCGCGGTGCGGTCGAGGATCTCCAGCTCGAGGCGCTGCCGCCAGCGCTCGCGCAGCTCGGCGTCGGTGGCGACCGGCGCCAGCTTGTCGGGATCGGTCTCGATCGTCTCGTCGTTCGACAGGTCGAGCGGCTTCGCGAGGATCGAGGCGACCATCGGCGCCACGACCCCGATGCGCGCGTGGAAGCGAGCCGCGGCCTCGTGCGCGAGGTCGAGGCGGCCGCTCTCCATCTCGTCGTCGATCTTGTCGGCGTAGGCGGCGAGCGCCTGCCGGTCGGACGCGAGCAGGAAGACCTTGCCCGGATCGAGGCGATCGAGGAACGCGGTCAGCGCGGCCTCGGAGACCTTGTCGTCGAGCTTGCGCTGGAGGAGGTGGCGCTCCTCGAGCAGGTGGAGGACCACGCCGGCGAGCGCGGCCTCGCGCGGGTCCGGCGGATCGGCGACCGCCGGCGACGCGCTGGCGGCGGTGACCGTGGGCGTCGGCGCGCTCTGGCGCTTGCCCGAGCAGGCGCCGACGGGCACGACGACGGAGGCGAGGGCGAGGAGGGTGGCCGCGAGCCGGAACCGACGCATCCCTCGCAATCTAGCGTGAACCACGGCGGCGCGCCCGCGCGACGACGCCTCGCGGTGAACGATGGCCAGCGAGGGCCGGCGCCGTGGCATCCTCACCTCATGCGCCTGCTGCGAGGGGTGATCATCGCCGGTCTTCTGACGGTCGCGGCCGTCCCGGCGTCGGCCGGCAAGCGGCCGCCGCTGGTGGTCGCCGTCGACAAGAGTGATTCGAGGTCGCTGGCGAGGCTGCTGAAGAAGGCGACGCCGAAGGACCTCGACGCGTTCGATGCCGACGCGCGGAGCCCGACCGCCGGCCTGCGCGCGATCGAGGTCGCGGCGAGGAAGGGCGACGAGGCGGCCGTCGACGCGCTGCTGGCGGCGGGCGCGACCGCCACCGCGAAGGCGCTCGAGCTCGCCGCGGGCGGCGGCCAGCTCGCGATGGCCCAGCAGCTCGTCGAGCACGGCGCGCCGCGAGCCGACCTGGCGCTGACCGCGGCGGCGAAGGGCGGCTTCGCCGAGGTCGTCGAGGCGCTGCTGCCGGCCGCGCGCCAGGCCGATCCGTACTTCAACCTCGATCAGGTCCTCGAGTTCGCGGTCTACTTCCCCGAGCATCCGTCGGCGAAGGTGGTCGAGTTGCTCCTGCGCGAGCGGGCGAACCCGGCGATCGCCTGGGGCCCCGGCAAGCAGACGGTGCTGCACCTGGCGGTGGCGAAGGGCGCGGCCGACGTCGTCGCGGTGCTGCTGGCGGCGCGCGCGCCGGTCGACGCCGAGGACGGCGACGGCACCACGCCGCTGGTGTCGGCGGTGCGCGGCGCGCGCTTCGAGCTCGCGAACGCGCTGCTCGCGGCGGGCGCGGATCCGAAGCGGCTGAACGCGCGCGGCGAGGGCGCGCTGTCGGCGCTGGTGTCGCTCGAGGCGACCGACGCGGCCGTCGCGATGCTCGATCGCCTGCTCGCCGCCGGCGTGGCGGTCGACGCCGCCGGCAAGGACGGCCTGACGCCGCTGATGGTCGCCGCCGGCGCCGGCAGCCGGCCGTGGGTCGAGAAGCTGCTGGCGAAGGGCGCGTCGGTGACCGCCCGCACCGCCGACGGCCGGATGCCGATCGATCTCGCGCTCGCCTGCACGGTCGGCGAGCGCACGTGGGCGCCGCCGACGGTGTCGGCGTGTCATGCCGACGTCGCGCTCGCCTTGCTCGCGAAGCCGCGCGCGCCGGTCGGCGGGGTCGACGAGCTCGACCGCACGCCGTTCATGCGGGCGCTGATGACCGGCGACGCCGCGCTCGCCGACCGCGTGCTCGCGCTCGGCGGGGCGGCCGACGGCCTCGATCACTGGGGCAACAACGCGCTCCACTACGCGGCGCGCTGGGGCACGCCGGAGACGGTGACGAAGCTGCTCGCGCGGATGCCGCGCGACCTCGTCGACGCGCCGGACAACCGCGGCGAGACGCCCCTCTCGGTCGCCCGGGGCGCCGGCCGCCCCGACATCGAGCAGCTTCTCGAGGCCGCCGGCGCCCATTGGAGCCTATGATCGGTGGATGATCCCCTCGTCGCGCCGTCGCCTCGCTGCCCTCGGTCTCGCGCTCGCGCTCGCGCTCGGCGCGCTCCCGGCCGGCGCCTGCGGCGGCGGTGACGACGGCGGGGAGCCGGCGCCCGCGCCCGGCACCGACACGACGGTCACCGCCCTCGACGGCACCCACGTCTACTTCACCGGCACCGACAACCAGCGCGTCGTCGACGTGCCGGTCACCTTCCCGGCCGCCGGGCTGCGCTACTCGCAGGTCACGCTGCGCCTCGGGCTGCGCTGCCCGTCGCCCGGCGGCTGCGACGCGTGGGACCGCCTCGGCCACCTCGCGATCCTCGAGCCGGCGGCCGGCGGCGGCGACCCGACCGAGCTCGAGCTCGCCCGCTTCATCACGCCGTACAAGGTCGGCGGTGCCTTCACCGTCGACGTCACCGACCTCCAGCGCGTCCTCGAGGGCCCGCAGACCGTCCGCGTGTTCATCGACACCTGGGTCGGCCCCGGCAGCCCGTACGGCGCCGGCTGGCTGGTCGACGCCGCCTTCGACTTCGTCGGCGGCCTGCCCGCGCACGATCCGGTCGCCGTCGTGCCGCTGTGGGCGCCGCAGCGGCTCGTCTACGGCGATCCGGCGCGGCCGATCGACGTCGCGGCGACCGTGCAGGTGCCGGCCGGCGTGACCTCGTCGCGCGTGCGCGCGTTCGTCACCGGCCACGGCCAGGGCAACGCCGACAACTGCGCCGAGTTCTGCTCTCGCGATCACACCATCACCGTCGGCGCGACGCCGACGACGGCGACGATCTGGCGCGACGACTGCGCGACGACCGCGGTCCCCGGCCAGCAGGGCACGTGGCAGTACGCGCGCGCCGGCTGGTGCCCGGGCGCGATGGTCACGCCGTGGACGATCGACGCGCCCGCCGCCGCCGGCCCGCTGACCGTCCGCTACGGCGTCGAGGCGTACGAGAACACCTGCCGCCCGGACGCGCCGACCTGCTCCGGCTGCACGCTCGGCACCTCCTGCCCCTACGACGGCGGCACCCACACCGAGCCCGGCTGGGAGCAATCCGCCGTCCTCGTCCTCTACAAGTAGCGTCAGCGCCGGTACGCGGGGCTCGCCAGCGCGACCGGCGTCGGGTTGCGCAGGACCCACGCGACGGCGAGCTCGGCGAGGCGATCGGTGTCGCCGGCCGCGCGGGCGGCGAGCCCGTCGACGATCGCGCGGACCTCGGCGAGCTGGGGCGCGGTCAGCGCGGTGCCGCCGGCGACGTGCTCGCGGAACGCGCAGGCCATCGCCACGAACGCGTCGTCCCAGTTGATGCCGCCGTTGTCGTCGAACTCGCGCGAGAGGCGGCCGGCGATGCGGATGACCTCGCCCTGCACCGTCGCCGCCGGGCCCGACGACGGCACCAGCAGCTCCCACAGCTCGGCGTGCTGGCGCTGCCACGTGGTGGCGGTGACGCGGATCGGCGCGCGACCGTCGTGCATCGCGCGGCGCGGGACCGGCGGCACGCCGAACAGCGCGTAGAGGCGTTCGAGCGCCGCGCTGGCCGCGCCGACGTGGTCGCGCGCGAAGCCGGCGCGGTGGAATTCGAAGCGCTGGCCGAGCTCGCGCACATGCTTCGACATGGCCGGCGTGATCGGCGCGCCGGCGTCGACGAGGCGCTGCGCGATCTCTGCCATCTCGACGAGCGCGGCGTTGGCGCAGCGGCGCAGCGCGGCCTCGAGCGGGTTCAGGCCCTCGTCGCCGGTGGCGTCGGCCCGCGCGCCGTGCGCGAGCAGGAGCTCGACGGCGCGGGTGCGCGCGGCCCCCGCCGCGACGTGCAGCGGCGTGTCCCCGCGGCGGTTCGTCGCGTGGACGTCGGCGCCGAGCTCGAGGAGGACGTCGATGCGTGCGCGCCAGTCGCGTGCGCGCGCGTGCAGCGGCGTGTCGCCGCCCGCATCCGGCGCGTTCACGTCGGCGCCGCGTGCGACGAGCCAGCGCGCCAGCTCGTCCGGGCACGCGGCGAACGCCAGCGCCGTCTGCTTCGCGTAGCCGCCGCGCGCGCCGATCTCGCACCGATCGAACACGGCCTGCAGCGCCGCGAGGTCGCCGGCCTCGAGCAGCTTGTCGAACTCCTTCGGCAGGGTCGTCCGCTTGCGCGCCGGCACGCCGCGACTCTCGCACGTGACGCACGATCTCGGTGAGACGCCCGGCGCATCGACTGACCGGGTGCGGGCGCCGCGATCGCGCACGAGGAGGCACCGCGGCGAGGCGGGGGCGTCTATGCTGGCGGCGTGCTGATCGCGGCAGCGTGGCTCGCGCTCGCGACGTCCGGACGCGCGGCGGCGCCGGCGGGGCCGGCGGCGGCGGAGGTCCCGTACGAGCTGCAGTGGGTCCGCGAGCCGGGCGCCGAGGCGTGCTCGGGCGCGCGCGAGCTGGCGACCGCGGTCAACGCGTGGCTCGGGCGGCGAGCCATCGACGGCGCGGGCGGCGGCGCGATGGTCATCGATGGCCACATCGCGCC
>DASZXE010000675.1:0-3853 GCA_035546475.1 Kofleriaceae bacterium | reverse complement strand
CGCCGGAGTCGGGCCGGCGCGCGCGGCCACCGACCGCGCCGCCGCCGTTGCCGCCGCGGCCTCACCGGGTCACCGGCTCGGTGCGTCCGCTCGGCGCGCCGCTGTCGGCGCCGGCGCTCGCGCCGATCCCGGCGCCGCTGCCGCTGCCGCCGATCGAGGACGCCGCCGACGACCTGCCGCTGGTCGATCTGACGACGCGGCCGAGCGCGGGCCGCCGGTGGTGGCCGATCGCGATCGCGGCGGCCGCGGTGGCGGCGGTGATCGTGATCGTCGCGACGCGCGGCGGCACCCGCCAGGCCGCCGCGCCGGCGCCGGCGCCGGTCGTGACGTCGCTCGCCGAGGACGCCGGGATCGACGCGCCGCCGCCGATCGACGCCGCCGCCGTCGTCGAGGTGCCGGTCGATGCCGGCCCTCGCCAGACGGAGGATCGCGTGCGTCCGGGCGGCACGACCCACCACCCGATCGACGCCGGCTCCGAAGGGCCGTCAGCGCCGGAGGCGGGCGAGCTGCGCGCCAAGTTCTCCGCCGCCACCCGCGAGTACAAGGCGTACAAGGAGCGGATGGGCGACCGGCTCGAGGCGGAGTGGACCGATCTCGCGACCCGCGCCGGCTACCTGTCGACGCCCGAGAAGCGAGCCGCCTTCGACAAGGCGATCGATCACTTCCGCGCGCTGATGCGGCAGTAGCGCGGCGGCCGCCGCTCACCGCCGGCGCCGGTGACGCGGCGCACGAGTTGCGCCTGCGACGGCGGCAGGTCGCAGGGCGCACGGGCTGCGCCGCGCTGCGTGTAGGTTCGACACCGCCGCGCGAAGGTGGTTCCGGGCGATCGTCACGCCGCAGGTCAGGGCGGTGTAAGCCTTCGCCGCCCACGGCGTATCTGGTCGGTGACGACCGTCGACGATCGGACGACGTCGATCACGCAACCTGCGATGGCGACGGCCGTCTTCGGAATAACCGGGGCCCGCCACGGGTACGCATGGGAGGGGCCTCGGCCCGTCGGCGCACAAAGGCAAAACATTTGGCCCGCGCCGGCGTCTACAGAGAGGCGGGACCCCCGCCGCCAGGAGGATACGGCCTTGAAGACGAGCGCAGTCATCGCGAACCCCACGAGTGGCCGGGCGGCGGTTGTGCGGCCGACCACCGGGTCGCAGCGACGGGCGGTGCGCCTGGCGGCGAAGGCCGCCCGCGCGCCCCAGGTCGCGGCCGCCTCCGACGACGCCCCGCCGTCGCGCCGCAGCACCTCGGCGTCGAAGGCGTCGGGCAAGACCGACGGCTCCGGCTACCTGACCATGTACTTCCGCGACATGGCCGAGCTGCACGTCCTCGAGCCGCAGGAGGAGTTCGTCGCCGCGCGCGAGATCGAGGCGCTCGAGCTCGTGCTGTGGAGCGAGCTGCTCGCGTTCGTGCCCGCGCTGCCGGCGGTGCTCGACGCGATCGAGCTGGCGGTCCCCGACGTCGCCGAGGTGAAGGCGGTGCGCCGCCTCGCCGGCCTCGGCCGGGCGACCGGCGCCGCCCGGCTCGCCAAGGTCGCGGCGCGCGCCGCCACCAAGCTGCGCGAGCTCGACGCCGACCGGCTGTTCGTCGACGCCGCGCTCGGCGCGGTCGATCGCCTCGAGCGCAGTGTCCGGCCGGCGGACAAGGCGGTGCGCAACGCGCGCGGCTTCGCCGACTGGCTGCGGCGCGTGGAGGCGGCGGCGCGCGCCGCCCACGACGCGCGCAACGACTTCGTGAAGGCGAACCTGCGCCTCGTCATCAGCATCGCGCGCCGCTTCAACCACGGCCGCATGTCGCTCGCCGATCTCATCCAGGAGGGCAACCTCGGCCTGATGAAGGCGGTCGAGCGCTACGACTACCGCCGCGGCTTCCGCTTCTCGACGTACGCGAGCTGGTGGATCCGCCACGCGATCAGCCGCGCGCTCGCCGACAAGGGCCGCGAGATCCGGCTGCCGGTCCACATGATCGACGCCCAGCACCGGCTGACCAAGGCGCGCCGCGAGCTGACCGCGAAGCTCGGCCGCCAGCCGACCGTCGCCGAGCTCGCCGACGCGACGTCGATGCCGGAGGAGAAGGTCGAGAACATGCGCCGCTGGGTGCTCGAGCAGTCGATCTCGCTCGACCGCCCGGCCGGCGACGAGGACGGCCGCAACCTCGGCGAGGTGCTCGAGGACCCCGACCGCGAGGAGCTGTCGCCGACGGCCGACCTCGAGTTCGAGGCGCTGACCGGCGAGATGCGCCACCTGCTGAGCGAGCTGCGGCCGATCGAGGCCGACATCCTGCGCCAGCGGTTCGGGCTCGAGAGCGAGCGCGAGCTGACGCTGAAGGAGATCGGCGCGAAGTACAACCTGTCGCGCGAGCGCATCCGCCAGCTCCAGGAGCAGGCGCTGGTGAAGATGCGGCGGGCGCTGCAGCGGAAGGACCTGATGTGAACGCAGGTGCGGGCGGCAGCCTGCGCACGGCTGCCGCCGCCTGCCGGCCCCGAGACGTTGTGGCCCGCGGGGCGCTGCGGTACGGTCGGACCATGCTCGCGTCACGCGACGCTCGTTCGGGACTGGCTGTCGCCGCGCTCGCGGCGCTCCTCGCGCTGCCCATCGCCGGGTGCGGCGACAAGAGTGACAAGCTGCGGGTGACCGGGCTCGACACCCGGACAGGCGACGCCGCCGGCGGCACCCGCCTGGCCGTGAAGGGGTCGAACTTCCAGAAGGTCACGCGCACCGCGAAGATCTACTTCGGGGAGGAGCAGGGCAGCGTGCTGCGCTTCGTCGACGACTCGACGTTGCTCGTCGAGGCGCCGGGCGGCAAGCCGGGCGAGGCGGTCGACGTGCTCGTGGTCTTCGAGCCCGGCGGCGAGATCACCATCCCGCACGCCTTCACGTACGTCGATCGCACGCCGATGAGCGCGCGCGATCTCTCGACGCCGCCCTGACCGCGGAGGCCGCGCCCCGCAGCCGTCGGCCCGCCGTCGGCCGCAGCGGGCGTTGGGCCGTGGTCGGCCGCAGCGGCCGTCGGCTGGCGGTCAGCCCGCGGTCAGATTGACGCGGACGAGCTGCTGGCCCATCAGCACGAACGACTCGTTCGTGAGCGCCCGCTCGCCCTGCACCTTCATGAACGTGCCGTTCGAGCTGCCGAGATCGGCCAGGTAGACGCGGCCGTCGCGGAGCGAGATGCGCGCGTGCAGGCCCGACACGTAGCCGTCCTCGGGGAAGTTGATCTCCCCGCGCTCGCGGCCGAGCGTCACCGTGTCGCCGAGCAGCGGGAACGCCGCGCCGTCGATGTCCTTGCCGAGGATGACCGTCACCTTGCCCCAGTAGCCCGGGTTCGGGCTGCCCATCACCTCGGTGCCGTCCGGCACCGGCGGCTGCGGGTCGATCCACTCGAAGCGGAGCAGCTCCTGGCCGATGCGCAGCACCTGGCCGGCGGTGATCTCCTCCTCGTCGATCATCTTGACGAAGACGCCGTTCAGGCTGTCGAGGTCGCGCACCGTCGCGTTCGCGCCGTCGACGATGAGCTCGGCGTGCACCGGCGACAGGTAGCCGTCGCTCTCGAACAGCGAGGCGTAGTTGCGGCCGATCTTGTTCTCGCCCTGGCGCAGCTCGTGGACGCCGCCCTCCGCGCCGTCCGGCTTGATGAGCGTGAGCTGCGCGCGCGGCTGCGGGCGCGGCACCGCCGCCGGCGTCACCACGCGCGGCACCTGCGGCAGCGCCGACGGCGCGGAGCCCTCGTCCATGCGCTGGCCGCACGCGCCGCAGAAGCGGAAGTTCGGCGGCACGTCGGCGCCGCACTGCGGGCAGCGGCGCGGACCGGTCGAGGCCTGCGGCACCGCCTGCGCGGCGGGCGGCGGGAAGCCGGGCGCGGG
>DASZXE010000674.1:0-9259 GCA_035546475.1 Kofleriaceae bacterium | reverse complement strand
ACCCTGCCCCGCCCCGCCGCCCCGCAACCGCCCCGCCGCCACGGCGCCACGCCGCCACGGGGCCCGCCGGCCGTTCCGCGCGGCCGCGGCACCGAGGCCCCCGTCCGCATGCCGGCGCCCGGCTGTATGATCGACGGCCATGGAGGCATGGAAGCGCGCGGCGCTGCCGGGGGTGGCCGCGGTCCTGATCGCGCTCGGCGTGCTGGTCCTCGACTGGGCCAACGTGACCGACGTCGTCGGCACCGCCACCCGGCTGAGCCCGCTCGGCGACGAGCTGTGCGCCGGCAGCACCTGCGCGGCGCTCCACCGCGGCCACGGCACCTGGCGCATGGTCGCCGACAGCGTGCTGGTCATCGGCGGCCTCGCCGCGCTGGCGATGGCCGGCCTCGCCGTCCTCCGCGTGGTCGCCGTCGAGGCCGGGCCGCTCCACCGCGTCATCACCTGGTCGTGCGTGACCGTCGTCGGCACGAGCGGCATGGCGCTCGTCGCCAGCGGCGCCTCGCCCGGCGAGTGGGGCCCCGGCCCGCTCTTCACCATCGCCGGCGGCGTGCTCGGCCTGGTGGCGCGCGCGCGGGTCGCCGACAGCGCGTTCGGCGGCGGCCGCTCGGCGCGGCCGATCCGCTCGACGGCGACGGTGTCACCGATCGGCCCCGATCCGTACCGCGAGCCGTCGGCGCCGCCGGCCGCCGCCAGCCCCCGCCGCGGCGAGCGGACGCTCGGGCGCTCGATCACCGACGACGAGCGCAGCCGCCGGCCGTCGTCCCCCGCCCCCGGCCCGCTCAACCGCGGCGTCGTCCGCCAGAGCCCGACCGCGCCGGTCGCCGCCGACGCCACCCGCGGCGCGCTCCGCTTCGTCGTCACCGAGGGCACGCTGACCGACGGCGGCCTCATCCTCCACTTCGACCGCGGCCTGCCGCGCACCGTGCCGTGGGCGCAGGTCGTCGAGGTCGCGGCGCGCCGCATGCCGCCCGATCCGCCGTACGACAAGACCGCCTTCGTCGACCTCGTCGTCGCCGACGGCGCGCCCGCGCGGCTCCTGCCGACGACGCGCCTCGACCTCGCCGCCCTGCCCGGCGGCGTCGCGCCGAACACCAAGGAGAACTGGCGGCGGCTGGTCGCGCTCGCCCGCGAGCACAACCCGGCGATCGCGATCGAGGCCGACAGCGTCGACTTCTTCGCCGGCGGCCGCGACCCGGTCGCCTTCCCGGCGCTCAAGAAGTTCGTCGAGTGGGACCGCCGCTACGACTTGCCCGACAGCGCCCGCACCGCGCGGTAGAGCTGGAAGAAGCCGAAGCCGACCAGGCCGATGCCGACGAGCCGCGTGACCCACACCGCGCGCTCGCCCATCAGCCGCTTGCCGTGATCGGCGATGTAGGCGACGCCCGAGAACCACGCCGCGCTGCCGAGGAAGACGCCGGTCGCCGCGCACAGGGCCGACAGGAACGACGGCACGTCGAGCATCGGGCCGATGACGACGCACCACACGATCAGCGCCGCCGGGTTGAGGAAGATGAGCCCCAGCCCGACCCAGAAGCCGGACCAGAACTCGTGGCCGGGCGGCACCGTGTGGGGCGGCGCGCTCGGCGGCGGCGGCGGCTGGCTGCGCACGGTCAGCAGGCCGTAGATGATCAGCACCACGCCGGAGATGCCGTACAAGGTCGGCTTCACGTACGGGTGATCGATCAGGTGCGGGCCGACGCCGCCGATGCCGGCCAGCGAGAAGCAGAAGTCGCCGACCGCGCCGCCGAGCCCGACCGCCATCCCGCGCCGCAGCGTGTGCCGGTAGGAGGCATCGATCACCGCGACGTTCACCGGTCCGATCGGGACGCCGGTGAGCGCGCCGGCCGCGATGCCGATGAGGAAGAAGGTGAACACGGACCCCCGTGCTATAGCAGGCCGGTCATGGCGACTTCCACCGCTGGCGACGCCCATGCGCCCGAGGCTGTGGCGGCGTCCGACGGGACGGGGCAGGCTGTGGCGTCCGCGCACGATCGCGTCACCTGGCTGGGCCACGCCTCGGCCGTGATCGAGCTGGGCGGCCGCCGGCTGCTGGTCGATCCGCTCGGCCGCTCCCGCACCCGCGCGGCCGGCGCGGTCGACGCCGTCCTCGTCACCCACTCGCACGTCGATCACCTGAACCGCTGGTCCCTGAAGGTCGTCGACCGCGCGACGCCGCTGGTGGTGCCGCGCGGCGCCGGCGCGGTGGTGGCCGACCTCGGCTTCGCGAAGGTGACCGAGGTCGAGCCGGGCGACGCGCTCGAGGTCGGCGGCGTCGAGGTCGTCGCGGTGCCGACCCGCCACGACCAGGGCCGCTGGCGCAAGGGCGACTCGCCGCTGTGCGCCGGCTACGTCGTGCGCGCCGGCGCCACCGCGGTCCACCACGCCGGCGACGTCGACTTCTCCGACCACGCCGTCTTCGACGACATCGGCCGCCGCTTCTCGCTGGCGGCGACGCTCCTGCCGATCGGCGGCATGCTGCCGGTCTGGTACTACCGGCGGCGCCGCCTCGCGCTCGACCGCGGCGTCCACATCGATCCCGACTGCGCGCTCGACATCTTCGAGCGGCTGGGCGCGCGCCGCCTGGTGCCGGTCCACTGGGGCACGGTCAACCTGCGGCTCGGCCCGCCGTCGGCCCCGCGCCGCCGCCTCGAGCAGGTCGCGTCCGCCCGCGCGGTCGCCGGCGTCGCCGTCCTCTCCCACGGCGAGCACCTCGCCCTCGACCCGCCTCGCCTGCCCTGAGTCAGATCATCTTGTGCTTCACCAGGAAGTGGAGCACGCCGACGACGCCGACCACGCCGACCACGAGGCCGAGCGACGAGCCGAAGATCCGGTCGCGCACCGCCGGGTCCTTGCGGTCGGCGGCGAGCGCCTTGCGCAGCCGCCAGGTGTCGATGCCGATCCAGTAGACGGCGGCGAGGCCGGTCGCCAGCGACACGAACCACAGGTACGCGCTCTCGCTGACGATCACGACGCGGCCTCCGCCGGCGCTCGCACGGCTCCCGGCGGCTCCGCCGGGATCGGGTCGACGAGCAGCCGCTTGGCGTCGTGGAGCATGACGATCACCATCAGCCCGGTGAACGTGTAGAAGAACCAGTTCACCTCGTAGCCGGCGACCGCGAAGCCCGACAGGTAGGCGGCGAACGCGACCAGCCGCTCCATCGCGTGGCTCTGGTAGTTGACCGTGCGGCCGGCGCGCTTCGCGTAGACGGTCCGCATCCACATGTTGACGATGCCGAGCACGAGGATCGACGTCACCGCCGGCCAGGGCGCCAGGCCGTAGCAGGTCACCGTCAGCATCGCGACGCCGTAGCAGACCGCGTCGGCGATCGCGTCGAAGACCGAGCCGAACGGCGTCTGGCAGCGGAACAGCCGCGCCACCAGGCCGTCGAGCAGGTCGAGCAGCCCGCAGACCAGCAGCAGCAAGGTCGCCCACTGCGGCTTGCCGCGGTCGACCGCCCACACGAACGGCGGCAGCGTCAGGAACCGCGACGCCGTCACGGCGTTCGCCGGGTTCAGGTTGGATACTCGACGCTCGGGCATCGGGGGCCCGCGTTCTACTACAACCGGGCGGCGGTGGATACGCGCGCCGGCGTGCGCCGGCACGTCAGCGGCCTGGAGGGTTGGCCGAATGCCAACCCTCTGGTCGATCGATCGGCCTCGGGGGGGAACCCCGAGCCCGGTCTCCACACAGCACAACCCCGGCCCGAGCTGCGCTCGGGGCCTCACCGGACCGAGCCGGCCGGCGCCTCGGCGGCGTCCTCGTCCGACTCGGCCTCGGGCAGCTCGCGGCCGGCCGGGTCGACCCGGCGGTAGCGGCGGCGCGCGAACCACACGCGCTGGAGCAGCGAGACGTGCGAGAGGATCGCCACCGCCCACACGCCGCCGAGCGCGAACCGCTGGTCGTGCGTGATCGCGGTCAGGCAGACGCCGAGCCCGAAGTAGAGGATGAACTCGGCGGAGCCGAACAGGCCGACCACGTCGATCGGGTGGCTGTACTTGCCCTTGTCGCGGCGGCCGTCGTGGTGCGCCTCGGCGTAGACCGACAGCTTGATGATGACGTTGGTCAGCGCGCCGGTGATGCCGATGCCCATCAGGATGAGCGCGTGCGGGTACGCGCTCGCCAGGTGGATGCAGGCGCCGCCGTACATCACGCCGAGCGTCCAGCGATCGACGACGTCGTCCATCACCGCGCCGAACGTCGACCGCTGGTTGAAGTTGCGCGCCACGTAGCCGTCGACGTGATCGACGAGCCCGCGCACCAGCAGGAGCGCCAGCCCGGCCCACCAGTAGCCGTAGTAGAGCGCCACCGCGCCAACCGCGCCGAGGAACGCGCCGAAGGCGGTCCACTGCGTGGCGGTGATCGGGAGGCGGCCGATCGTCGAGACGATCGGGTGGATGATCTTGTCGAGGTGCTTGCGGACGGCGAACAGGTTCATCGACGGCCCCCCTGGAGGCTCACGGGCGGAGGAAGGTTACGCTCCCGCGCGGACCGAGGCCAGCACCCGCTGGAGCGTGGCGACGAAGGTGTCGATCTGATCGGCCTTCACCGACAGCGGCGGCTGCAGGCGCAGCACGTTACCGAGGGTGCCGCTCACGGTGATGAGCATCCCTTCCTCGTGCAGACGGTCCTTCACCAGGCCGAGCGCCTTCCTGGGCAGGACCTCCTTGGTCCCGCGGTCGAGGACGAGCTCGACGCCGCCGAGGAGCCCGGTGAACCGGACATCGCCGATCCACGGGTCGCCCAGCGCCCACAGCGCCTCGGTGAAGTGGCGGCCCATCGCCGCGGCGTTCTGGACCAGCCCCTCGTCGAGGAGCGTCTCGATCATCGCGAGGCCGGCCGCCGACGCGATCGCGTTGCCGCCCGAGGTCGGCGTGGTGCCGCCGAAGAACTTGTCGACGACCGGCTTGCCGGCGCAGGTCATCGCCAGCGAGCCGACGCCGCCGGACAGGCCCTTGCCGCCGGTGACGATCTCCGGCTCGAGGCCGTAGTGCTCGACGGCGAACATCTTGCCGGTGCGGCCGAGGCCGGTCTGCACCTCGTCGGCGATGAGCAGCATGCCGCGCTTGCGCCGGATCGAGTCCATCCGGTCCCACCACTTGACCGGCGGCGCCAGGCCGCCGACCGACTGGATCACCTCGGCCAGGAGCGCGCCGGTCTGCGGGCGCGCGTCGAGCTGCGCCTCGACGCCGTCGAGGCACTGGACCGCGCAGCTCTCCGCCGGGCCCCACTTGCAGCGGTAGCAGTAGGCGTTCGGCAGCGCGAACGTGTGGGTGCCGAGCGGGCGGCCGGCGCTCTCGCGGTACTTCTCGCTGGCGGTCACCTCGAGCGAGCCGATCGTGAGGCCGTGGTAGGCGTTGTCGAGGTAGGCCACGTCCGGCTTGCCGGACGCCTGGCGCGCCATCTTGAGGGCGAACTCGTTGGCCTCGGAGCCGCCGGTCGAGAAGAAGGCCTGGTCGATCGTGCGCGGCAGGAGGCCGATGAGCCGCTTCGCCAGCCGCACCATCGGCACGGTGCCGTGCTTGCCGGAGACCTGGAGCACGTCGTGGAGCTGCGCGGTCGCCGCCTCGATGATGCGCGGGTGGCAGTGGCCGGCGTTGTTGACGAAGTAGCCGGCGGTGAAGTCGAGGTAGTCCTTGCCGTGGACGTCGGTGATGACGCAGCCCTTCGCCTTCGCGACGATGACCGGCTCACCCTTCGGGTGCGCCCACGGACGCATGACGTACTTCTCGTCGTCGGCGACGAGCTGGTCGGCTTCGGCCTTCGTGAAGGGAGAGTTGCTCACGTGCGTGTCCTCTGGCTCCTCGGACACGGTCCGGACGACCTGGGGCGTGCTGCTCATGGATGGGATGGCCTCGGCGAAACGGGCGGCATGAGGGGTAACGCAGCCGCCGAAACGTTGTCAATTTCAATACGTAGGCGTGCGAACGCGGACGGGTGGCGAGGATTCACCACCGTCCGACGGCAGGACGTTGCGAGCGGGGGGCGCGCGGCGCTGGTGGCGCCGCGTGTCAGGCACTTGCGGCGCGGGCCACCAGGCTCGTGTCGTCACGCTCGAAGACTCTGCGAGCGCGATGCCACACCCGCAGGTGATGCCCGACGATCCGACCGCCCTCGATCTCGATGATCCGGTAGCGCGCGGTCCGCTCCGGGTGGTTGGCCTCGTAGGTCCCGGACGGGACGCCGAGCACCTCGATCTCGCCGCGCGGCGTGGCCAGGACCTCGCGCAGGTTGCGGTGCTCGTGGCCGTGGACGACCAGCTCGGCGCCGGCCTCGGCGATCACCTTCGCGAACGCCTCGTGATCGCGGAGGCCGCGGATGACGCTGCGCGCGCGGCGGCCGGCCGGCGGGTGGTGAATAGCTACCACCCGCGCCTTGTCGCGCAGGCGGGGATCGGCGAGGACGCGGCGGAGCCGCTCGAGCTGCGGCGCGCCGACCCGGCCGTACGCGGTGAACCACGGGCTCTGCCGCGAGGTCGTGAGGCCGATGAGGGCGAGCGGGCCCCGGACGCGGACGAGCGGCCAGGCGGCGCGGTCCGGCTCGGGGACGGGGTCGCCGGCGGCCGCGGTGCCGGCCGCGCCCGACTCGGGCCAGCGCCAGTCGGCGTCGGCGCTCGCGTGGTCGCCGAACACCTTCGCGAACAGCCCGACGCCCTCGGCGACGTAGGCGTCGTGGTTGCCGGGCAGCACCGTCACGTGGTCGGGGCCGTGCGGCAGCCGATCGAAGATGGCGCGCGCGAAGCGGAACTCCTGCTCGAAGGCGAGGTTGGTGACGTCGCCGGTGCAGAGGACGTGATCGACGCCGACGGTGGCGAGGTCGGCGACCATGTCCTCGAAGGCGGCCGTGTGGTAGTGGCGCCCGCGGTTGGTCAGCAGGTTCATGGCGCCGATCCAGCGCTTGTTGGCGAACTGGAGCTTGCGCACACCGTCCAGCGACAGCAGGTGCAGGTCGGAGCAGTGCGCGAGGCGCATCCGCAGCGTCATACTATGCTTGGGGCATGGATGCGCACCCGATGGTTCGCGAGCCGGCGGTGGCGGGCACCTTCTACCCGGCGCGAGCGGCGGAGGTCGACCAGGCGCTGGCGCGGCTGTTCGCGGGGGTGACGCCGGCGGACCGGCCGGCGGTCGGCGTGGTGTGTCCCCACGCCGGCTGGATCTACTCGGGGGCGCTGGCGGCGCGCACGCTGGCGGCGGTGAAGGTGCCTCCGCGCGTGATCGTGCTGTGCCCGAACCACACCGGCCGCGGCGCGGCGATCGCGGTGTCGCGGGCGAGCGCGTGGCGGACCCCGGGCGGCGAGGTGCCGGTCGACGGCCCGCTGGCGGCCGCGATCCTCGACGAGCTGACGGTCGCCGGCGTGCGCGGCGCGTCCGGCGACGAGCGGGCGCACGCGCGCGAGCACGCGATCGAGGTGCAGCTCCCGCTCCTGCGCGCGCGCCAGCCGGACCTCCAGCTCACCGCGATCGTCGTCGGCCACCTCGACGGGCGCGAGTGCGGCGCGCTCGGGCGCGCGATCGCGGCGGCGGCGGCGCGGCTCGGGCTGTGCTGGGGCAAGGACGTGATGGTGCTGGCGTCGAGCGACATGAACCACTACGCCGACGAGGAGACGACGCGGCAGAAGGACGCGATGGCGCTGGCGGCGCTCGCCACCGGCGACTGCGATCGGCTGCTCGCCGTCGTCGATCACGAGCAGATCTCGATGTGCGGCGCGCGGCCGGCGGCGGCGCTGCTGGCGTGCGCGCACTCGGTCGGCGCGCCCGCGCCGGAGCTGGTCGGCTACACGACGAGCGGCGCGGTGTCGGGCGATCTCGATCGCGTCGTCGGCTACGCGGGCGCGCTCATCGCCTCGCCGCATTGATCCCACGCGGCGTGCCGCCCCGCCCCACGGGCACGGCCCGCGGGGTCCCCGCCCCGGCTTTCGGCGGCACTCGCCGCCGGGCCGCGCCGTGCGCGGCCGGATTCTCGCGCGCGGTGCGAAGAATTGGACGAGTCGTAGATCAGCGTCCGTCGAAGGCGCGGAGGTGGAAGCCGAGGTCGACGCCGCCGGACGTCTGGCCGCCGAGGGCGTCGCGGCCGAGGTAGGCGCCGGCGGTGAACCACGGTGTCAGCCACAGGTCGCCGCGCGCGCGCAGCTCGACGGTCGGCGACGTCGCCCAGTGGACGTCGTCGCTGACGCAGGCGCCGTGGGTGCTCGTCGACGCCACCGCGATGCCGCGCACGCCGGCCATCAGCTCGCCGCCGACGCTCACGCGCCCGGCGAAGACGCGGCCGCCGGCGACGACGCCGCCGACCGCCACCGTCGAGCCGCGCGACGACAGGTCGAAGCCCGCCATCGGCGTCGTGCGCTCGCTGTTGTCGGTGACGACGCCGCCGGCCGCGCCCTCGAGCCCGGCGTACGTCGCGCCGTGGTGCAGCAGCAGCCGCGAGATCACGCCGACCGCGTCGGCGTCGCCGCCGAGGTCGCTGCCGACGACGCGGTAGCTGTAGTGGGTGCCGTCGCTGTGGGTCATCGAGCCGGCGACGTCGACGCCGTGGAGGTCGACCATCGACGACCACAGGCCGAGGTCGAACGACACCTTCGGCAACTGCGCGATCGTGCTCCACGCGCCGTACGGCGTGCAGGTGCGGTAGCCGACGACGTCGCTGCCGTCCTCGCACGGGGGCGTGTAGACCGGCTCGACGATCTGGGGCGTGCCGCTCGAGCTGCCGGCGCTGCTGCTCGAGCTGCTGCTGTCCTCGCCGCCGCTGCCGCAGGCGTCGGCCGGGCGCGCCGGCACCGCGGCGAGCGCCAGCCCGCCGAGCGCGACGACGAGCCCGCCGCGCACCACGCGCGCGCGGCTCACGGCGCCACCTCCGTCATCGCGACCGCGGCGTCGTTGCGCGGGAAGCAGCGCACGATCGGGGTCCCCGACGCTGGTCCGCCGAGCCCGGCGAGGTCGAGGCAGAGGTCGACCACCTCGCCGCCGACCACGCCGAGGTCGCGCGGGTCGCGGTACTGGAGCTGGTCGCCGCCGCTCGACCGCGCCTCGAGCGGCAACGCGCGCAGCTCGGCGCGCGGGTCGTACGGCACGAGGCGCACGACCGCGCCGTCGCGCGTGTGGCCGTAGGCGTCGCTCGCCCGCAGATCGACCGGCACCGGGCGATCGCAGCGGTTGCCGAAGCGGAGGTCGACGACCGGCCAGGCGGCGATCGCATCGCTCGTCACCGCGGCGGCGACGTCGAGGCACCCGGCCGCGACCACCGCGGTGCCGGGCGTCGCCGACC
>DASZXE010000673.1:0-1836 GCA_035546475.1 Kofleriaceae bacterium | reverse complement strand
CCGCGACCTCGACGACGTCCGTCGCCGCTCGAAGGCCGGCGAGGTCGTCCGCGTCGAGGCCGCGCCCGAAGTAGCGGACCAGATCGATGGCGCTGCGGACGTCCTCGACCGTCCCGCGGGAGACGCGCACCTCGATGCCCTTCGGCGCCGCGCGGCCCGCGGCGCGCATCGCGGCCTCGGTGGCGGCGACGTCGCCGCCAGCCGGTACCACGACCGCATAGCCGTCCGCGACGTGGGCGTCGCGCATCGAGCCGGCCCGCACCGGCGTGCCCGGCGTGCGCGGATCGACGCCGGCTGGTGGCGCGGCCGCAGCGTCGCCGACGGTCGTCGACGTGCCGGGCGCGGGCTTCGCCTTCGAGGCGCAGGAGGCGACCGCGGCGAGGACGGCGACGACGGTCAGCAAGCGACGCATCCGCGGATGATGGAGGGGCGTCGCCCGGCGCGTCAACGTGCGCGGCGGCGGCGATCGGCGTGCGCGCGCGGACGGCGAGCGCACGACCGCAGGCCGCGAACGACGGCGGGCGCGCGCCAGGTCCGCGCAGGCATGGCATGCTGGTCGGCGTGCGCTACCTCATCAGCCTCGGCAGCGTGCTCGTGCTGGTCGCGTGCGGGCACCCGGCCCGTCCGGCGGGCCCGGTCGGCGGGGGCGGGGGCTCGGGCAGCGGGGCTGCCGGTGCGGGGAGCGAGGTGGCTGGCTCGGGATCGGGGAGCGCGGAGAAGAAGGTCGTCGGCCACAACGAGACCTGCTTCTCGCGCGAGGGCGAACGCGGCGGCGGCAAGGAGGTCGCCGACTGCGCCGACGGGCTCGAGTGCTGCTATCCGTGCGGCATCCCCGGCTGCGACTCGGTCTGCATGACGCACGAGGAGTGCGAGGAGAGCATCACCCGGCCGTGAACCGCGACGGTGACGCGCGGCGCGCGGCGCGCGTCAGACGGCGAGCAGCAGCCGCTCGGGGTGCTCGAGGCGATCCTTGACCGCGACGAGGAACGACACCGCCTCGCGGCCGTCGACGACCCGGTGGTCGTAGGTGAGCGCGAGGTACATCATCGGGCGGATCTGGATCTGGTCGTCGAGGACGACCGCCCGCTTCACGATGTTGTGCATCCCGAGGATGCCGGTCTGCGGGTAGTTGAGCAGCGGCGTCGACATCATCGAGCCGTAGATGCCGCCGTTCGAGATGCTGAAGGTGCCGCCGACCAGATCGTCGATCGCGAGCTTGCCGGTGCGCGCCTTCTCGGCGAGCGCGCCGATGCCGAGCTCGATCTCGGCGAAGCCGAGGCGGTCGATGTCGCGCAGCACCGGCACGACCAGGCCCTTCGGCGTCTGCACGGCGATGCCGAAGTCGTAGTGCTTCTTGTAGATGATCGCGCCGTTCGCGACCTCGGCGTTGAGGCCCGGGTACAGCTTGCACGCGGCCACGCAGGCGCGCGCGAAGAACGACATGAAGCCGAGCTTGACGCCGTGGGTCTTCTCGAAGCTGTCCTTGTAGCGGGCGCGCAGCTCCATGATCGCCGTCATGTCGACCTCGTTGAAGGTCGTCAGCGAGGCGGACTCGTGCTGGGCCTGGACGAGGCGCTCCGCGACGCGGCGGCGGAGCGGCGACATCGGCACGACCTCGTCGCGCGGGTCGACGTGGACTGGCGCGGCGGGGGCCTGGGCCTGTGGGGCGGGCGCGGAGGTCGCTGCGGCGGGCGCGGGCGCGGCCACCGCCGGCGCGGTCGGCTGGCTCGGCGGCGCACCGGGCGCGCGGCCTTGCTCGCGGGCGAGCCGTCGCTGCGAGGGCGACAGCCGAGCCCACGCGTCCTCGCCGTTCGACGGTGACGCGGCGGAGGCGGC
>DASZXE010000672.1:0-2967 GCA_035546475.1 Kofleriaceae bacterium | reverse complement strand
CGTCACCCTCGCCGACGGCTCGATCGCCGAGCTCGGCGACGGCGGCTCGGTGAAGGAGCTCGGCGACCGCCACGTGCGCGTCACCGGCAAGGTCTTCCTCGACGTCGTGCCGGGCAAGGGCACGTTCACCGTCGAGACCGGCCAGGGCCAGCTCGCGGTGCTCGGCACCCGCTTCGTCGTCGACGCGACGCAGGACGCGACCACCGCCGCCGTGCTGCGCGGCGCGGTCGCCATGCGCTCGAGCGGCCACGAGGAGATCCTCCACGCCGGCGAGGAGGGCACGATGACGGCGCGCACGCCGCCGGTGCGCCGGCCGGCCGAGCGCCTGTCGCACCTGGTGAGCTGGGTCAGCGAGCGGCGGCGCCGCGACGAGACGCCGCCGGCCTTGCCGGCCCGCTCCGGCGTGCTCGTCGCCCGCAATCCGACCTTGCAGGAGCAGGAGTTCCCGCTGCCCCTGCGCGCGCTCACCGTCGACGTCCACCTGGAGAACCAGATCGCGCGGGTCGCGCTGGACCAGACCTTCTACAACCCGCAGGACCAGCAGCTCGAGGGCGTCTACAAGTTCTCGCTGCCGCCCGACGCGGCGGTGGCGCGGCTGGCGATGTACGTCGACGGCCGGCTCACGGAGTCGGCGGTCGTCGAGCGCATGCAGGCGCGGCGCATCTACGAGCAGGTCGTCTACCAGCGGCGCGACCCGGCGCTGCTCGAGCAGATGGGGGCGTCGAAGGTGTCGTTGCGGATCTTCCCGCTGCCGCCGAAGCAGGACAAGCGGGTGATCCTCGCGTACACGCAGCCGCTGGCGCGCACGTACGACGACGTCACGCTGACGGTGCCGCTGCCGGACCTCGAGACGCCGGTCGAGGACGTCGCGATGAAGGTGCGCATCGTCGGCTGCGGCGGCTGCGAGCTGGCGTCGCCGAGCCACGTGATCGACGTCGAGCGCGAGGGCGCCGACGCGATCGTCACCTACCACGGCAAGGACGAGAAGCTGGGCGACTCGCTCATCCTCCGCATCCGCCAGCCGGGCGCGCCCGAGGCGACGATGGCGAGCACGATCGCCGACGCGAAGAGCTACCTGCTCCTGCGCGCGCGTCCCGACACCGGCAGCGCGCCGGCGCCGGCGGACCGGCCGCACCGCTGGGTCGTGCTCGACGACACCAGCGCGTCGCGCGGCTCGTTCGAGCGCCGCGCGCAGGCCGAGCTGATCGATCACCTGGTGCAGGAGATCGACGAGCACGACCAGGTGATCGTGGTCGCCTTCGACGCGACCCACCGCCGCTTCGCGCCGTGGCAGGACGCGCTGGCGATCGATCGCCGCGCGCTGGCGACGTTCCTGAACGGCGACGGCGGCCTCGGCGAGACCGACCTCGTCGAGGCGCTGGCCGGCGCGAAGCGGCTGCTCGACGGCGACGCCGGCTACGTCGTCTACGTCGGCGACGGCACCGCCACCGGCGAGGCGCGCACGGTCGATCAGCTCCGCGACGCGCTGGCCGGCAGCAAGGCGACCTTCATCGGCCTGGGCGTCGGCGACGGCGTCGACCTGCCGACGCTCGACGCGCTCGCCGACGCGACCGGCGGCCTCGCGACCCACATCGACCTCGGCGACGACCTCGCGTGGCGCGCGCTCGACGTGGTCGCCGCGCTCTACACGCCGCGGCTCACCGGGCTGGAGGCGACCGTCGACGCCGGCGGCGATCCGGCCGACGTCGCCCAGGCGACCGCCTACCTGAAGAGCCGCCAGGTGGCGGCCGGCGAGGACGTCGACGTCGTCGTGCAGGCGCCGGTGCGCCTCGACCTGCGCGGCATCACGCTGCGCGGTCAGCTCGCCGGCCAGCCGTGGTCGCGCACGTACACGATCGCCGGCACCGCGCGCGCGCCCGGCGACGCGGGCTACCTGCCGCGGCTGTGGGCGCAGCGCCGGCTCGAGGCGCTGGTGACCGCGGGCGACCGCGCGTTCACGCCGTGCACGACCACGCCGTGCCCGTCCGACGACGAGCGGGCGATCGCCGCCTACCACGCGCGCAAGGACGAGATGGTCGCGCTCGGCAAGCAGTACTTCCTGCTGTCGCAGCACACGTCGCTGCTCGTGCTCGAGAACGACGCGATGTACCGGCAGTACGGCGTGACGAAGGGCAGCGGGGCGACCTGGGCGCCGTACCAGGTGCCCGACACGATCGCGGTGGCGCCGGTCAGCGCGCCGGTCAGCGCCGACGGCGTGGTGTGGCGGTGGCCGCTGGCGCTGACGCCCGACCCGGCGTACGACGGGCCGGTCGCGCGCGCCGCCGGCATGGACCTCGACGCCAACAAGGCGTTCGAGTCGGCCGGCTTCGCGCTCGGCGGCACGATCGGCACCGGCCGGTACGCGTCGCTCGGGACGATCGGCCACGGCGCCGGCCCCGGCGTGCCCGAGGAGCAGCAGAACGGGACCGGCAACGGCTACGGCGCGAGCGGCGTCGGCCGGGGCGGCGGCGGGACCGGCGCGGTCGTCGCCACCGCGACGCCGGTGACCGGGGTCGCCGAGCCGGGGGACGGGGCCGCGCCGATGGCCGCCAGCGAGAGCCAGCCGGCGGGGCCGGGCCAGGCGATGGCGGTGACCGCCGCGCTCGAGCCCGACGAGGCGAAGAAGGACGCGGACGCGCCGGCGCCGAGCTCGCAGACGGTGATGGAGGCGCCGATGGACGAGAGCGCCCACTCGCTGACGAAGTCGGCGGCGTACGGCGGGGCCGCCGACTACAAGGGGGCCGACGAGCTCGGTGCGGACGGCGACGCGACCGGCTTCTTCGGCCGGCGCCTCGAGGTCGGCGAGCGCGAGCGGCAGGTCGGCGGGCTCGACCTGCGCTGGGGCGGCGTCGGCATGCCGTACGCGTACTTCAGCTCGATGGACTGGCGGCTCGACGACGTCACCGCCTGGCTGCCGGGGCTGGTGCGCACGACGTACGACGACCTCGCCGACGAGCTCGACGCCGC
>DASZXE010000671.1:0-5950 GCA_035546475.1 Kofleriaceae bacterium | reverse complement strand
GAAGGCCGAGATCGGCGACCTCATCGAGTCGCGCCACCGCTTCGGCTACCGGCTGCGGGTCATCCCGCGCATCCGCTGATCGGCGCGCGCGGGCCCGGGAGCTACCCGGTCACGCACCGGCGCCTCCCTCGCCCCGCACCGCCGGGATGTCGCGCGCGCGCCGCGGCGGCGTTATCACGGGCGGGTCCGTTCACCCAACGAAGGACCCGCCCATGCCTCGCTCGCGCTCCCTCCTCGCCACGCTGCTCCTCCTCGCGCTCGGCCCCGCCGCCGCCGCGGCGCAGACGCCGTCCCCCGCGCCGGAGCCGACGGCGACGCCGACGCCCGCGCCCACGCCCACGCCCACGCCCGCGCCGACCCCGACGGCGGAGCCGGCCCCCGCGCCGCCGCCGACGGGCCAGACCGACGAGGCCGCCGCGAAGGCGGCCGCCGACAAGGCCGCCGCCGACAAGGCCGCCGCCGACGAGGCCGAGAAGAAGAAGGACGAGCCGAAGTGGGCCGCGACCGCCGAGGCCGGCCTGATCGTCACCACGGGCAACTCGCGGACCAGCACCGGCACCGTCGGCCTCAAGGCCAGCCGCAAGGAGAAGAAGAACGAGCTCTCCCTCGAGGCGTCGGCCACCTTCGCCCGCTCGTCGAACCAGGTCGTCGACGCCGGCGCCGACATGGTGCTGTCCGCCGACGAGGTCACCCGCACGAGCGTGACGTCGGCGGAGGCGTACAACGCCAAGCTCCGCTACGACCGGCTGCTCACGGCGAAGGACTCGCTGTTCGTCGCCGGCCTCGCCTCCGCCGACGTCATCGCCGGCAAGGACTTCGTCGGCGGCGCCCAGCTCGGCTACGCGCGCGCCTTCTTCAAGAAGAAGAAGCAGGAGCTGTCCGGCGAGCTCGGCTACGACTTCAGCCACGAGTCGTTGTCGGACGGCTCGTCGGACGACATCCACTCGGCGCGCGCGTTCGTCGGCTACAAGGCGACGCCGTCGGACACCACCACGTTCGACGCGTCGATCGAGCTGCTCGCCAACGGCAACCGCACGAACCCGTCGGTCGGCCCGCTCGACGACATCCGCACCAACCTGACCGCGAACCTGTCGACGAAGATCACGAAGGGCATCGCGCTGTCGCTGTCGTTCATCGCGAAGTACGACCACGCGCCGGCGCCGTTCGACGCGCCGGCCGGCGTCACGCTCGATCCGACCAACCCGCCGCTCAACTCGACGCTCGACACCACCAGCAAGGTGTCGCTGATCGTCACGCTGCTCTGATCCTGACCCGCCTTTCGCCCTTTCAGGGCGCGGCGAGTGAGCTCGATCCCGAGCGGCTGCACCTCTCCCGACCGGCGGAGACCGGCGGAGCCGGTAGGGCACCCACCCCGCTCTCGGCCACATCCCTCGGCCGGCCGGCGCGACCGTGTCGCGCGATCCACGTCTCCTCGGGCCGCGACCAAGATGGCTACGCGCGCCTCGAGGCCTGAGGTACGAGCATCGCGAAGAAGGGCGAAAGGCGACCCGCCCGCGCGGGCGCCGGGCGACCGTCAGCCGGTCAGTTCGCCGTCGACGCCGACAGCCCCGCCGCCAGCTCCTCGAGCAGGCTTCGCAGCGTCCGCGCCTTCGCCTTGCCGAGCGCGATCGCCCACCGCTGCTCGGTGGCGTCCGCGACCTTCTTCACCTCGCCCGCCCACTGGCGGCCGCGCGCCGCGAGCCGCACGCGCTTGATGACGCCGTGCTCGGGATCCGGCACCCGCTCGACGAGCTTCTCGGTCTCGAGGTCGTCGATCATGTCGCCCAGCGTCTGCTTGGGCAGGCCCATCGCCGCCACCAGCTCGGTCAGCCGCACGCCGGTCTCGCCCACCAGCGTGAGGAGCTGGGTCTGGCCGGGACGCAGCGCCGGGAAGCCCAGCTTGCGGAGGCGCTTGTCGACCTCCGCCGCGAGCTCGGCCGACGGTGCCTGGAGGAGTGCGCGGATGTCTCGACGGGGGGCTTTGGCCATGGCGCGACGGAGGGTCGGGCTGGCGTCATACCAGAACCGAGGCGCCCGAGGGAAGAGTCGACGTCGAAAAGTCCGGTAAGCGGACAGAGCGGCGGACGGCCGCCGCGCGGGTCGACTCCGGAACGGTCGGGCCGCGCCCGCCGATCGCGAGTTTCTCGACGACGTCCGCGCGCGGATCGCGCGGATTCGCCGTCTCGCTACTGCACCGTGAGGCGGACCTCGCCGGTGCCCTGGCCGTGATCGTGGCAGTAGAAGAGGTCGCTGCCGGTCGACTGCAGCGTCACCTCGTAGGCCTGGCCCGACGGCATCGACGAGTCCTGGTGCGCGAAGCCGTCGACGCCGGCGTCGCTGTGGATCCGGTGCGGGATGGCGTCGGTGTTGGTGATGCGCAGGCGCGCGCCGCGCTTCATCCGGAGCTGGCCGCCGGCCAGCGCGCCGAAGTGCTGGCCGCTGGCGCCGGGCGTGCCGATCGCGAGGATGTAGACGTTGTCGACGGTGACGGTCGAGCTCGCGGCGCGCACGCCGGGGTCGCCGCTCGCGTGGATCGTGAGCGCCTGGCCCGACGGGGCGCCGTCGCCGTTGGTCGGGATCGTGACGTGCACCGTCGCGTGCACCGGGACGCCATCGGCGGCGTCGACGGTCGGCGGATCGATGGCGACCGTCCAGCTCGCGGGCGCGCCGTCGGCGGCGAGCGCGACGGGGCCGCTCCAGTGGCTGCCTTCGACGTCGATCATCAGGTCGACCGACGTGCCGAGCGTCGTGCTCGCGGCCGGCGTCACCGCGACGGTGTAGTCGGGCGGCGCGGCGTCGACCGACGGGACGTTGCTGCTGTCGTCGTCGCCGGTGCCGGGGTCACCGCCGGGCGGCACCATGCCGACGTCGCAGGCGGCGAGGCCGAAGGCCAGCGCGCCGACCGCCCCGAGCGTTGCGAGCGTTGCGAGGGTGGCGGCACCGACGACGGACGGCGAGGACGTGCGCACGCCGCAGGCCAGTGCGACTTTCGTGCCGCGCGCAGGTGCCCGCGAATCCAGTGCTGCGGGCCTCCGCCGGCCGAGGTGCCCACCGTCGGCCGGGGCCTCCGCCCCCACCCGGGACCCGCCTCCCCAGGCTCGCCCCGCCAGGATCGCGCCCGGGCTACCCCGAGCGGCGCGCCTTCCAGATCGCCTTGCCGCGACGGAACCAGCGGCCGAGGTCGCCGGTCAGGCCGGGGCGCTCCTGCGGCCGGCGCAGGCGCGACAGCTTCGGGCCGAGCCAGACCAGCCCGCCGATGTAGACGATGTGGATGCCGTAGACGAGCAGCGCGGTCCCCGGCACCACCTGCGCCGCGATCAGCGTCGCGAGGCTGATGCCGCCGGCGATGCCGCCCGGCCGCAGCCCCACGAACCAGGCGGTCACCGCGAACACGATCAGCGCGAGCATCAGCACGCCACGAAGCGTAGCGCGCCGGCGACCGCCGCGCACCCCCCTACCCGGGACGCAGCCTCAGCGGGGAGCCACGCCCCGAGCGGCGCAGTTCCCGGCGAGCGCGGAGCTCGCGTGCTCGGTCCCGGTCCGCACCTTCGCGGCGCTCGGGTCCTCGAGCGGCCGGCGCTACTCGAGGCGCTCGCGGCAGGGGAAGTCGCAGGCCTTGCGGTGGCTGCAGTCGTACGCACAACCGGCGGCCAGCGCGAAGCGCGCCAGGATCTCGTCGGCCGGCTCGGCGCCCGCCGCCCGCCGCGCCGCCCGCGCCGCCGCCACCAGCCCCGCCGGATCGGTCGCGTACGGCGTCGACACGAAGCCCAGCCGGAACAGCGTGTCGCGCACCAGGCGGTGCGGCAGCGCGGTCAGCTCGCCGAGGTCGTCGTAGCGGATGACGCCGAGCTGGCCGAGCATCCGCAGGATCCAGAACAGCTCGATGCGGAACAGCCCGCGGCCGAGGCTGGCGTCGAGCGCGGTGAACGCGTCGCCGGCGGTCTGCTGCTGCTCGAGGGTCGGCGCCAGGTCGGGGCTCTCCGCGCAGCGGCGCGCCGCCAGGGACGCCAGCATGAGCGCCCGCGCGTCGACGGAGGCCGGCAGGTCCTCCGGCACGGTGCCGTTGTAGAGGTCGGTGAGGACGCCGGTCTGCTCGAGCCCGCGGTAGGCGCGGATCACGCCCTCGCGGTCGGCGTCGAGGCGGAACACGAGCGCCGCCGCCACCGCGATCCGGTAGAGCACCTCGTCGGCGCCCTCGACCCACGCCTCCGGATCGAAGCCGAAGTCCTCCGGCTTGTAGACCGGCGTCACGTTGGCGCCGACCTCGTTCCACCAGGCGGCGATCCGCCGGGTCGTCTCCTCGAGGACCTCGTCGGAGAAGCCGTTCGCGAACCGCACGACCGGCACCGGCTTCTCGCGGTTGCGCGGGCTCGCGACGTCGGCGGCGCCGGCCAGGTGGCGCAGGTACGCCGGCAGCGGCTGCCCGGCGGGCACCGGCGCCGGCGGCGGCGCGGCGGCCGCGGCGCCCGGCACGCTCGCCTCCGGCTCGATCTCGGCCGGCGCGGCGGCGGCGTCGTCGTCGGCCGACGGGATGACCGGCTCGGGCCACGGCTTGTCCTCCTCGAGGAGCTCGTCGACGTCGAGGGCGGAGACGATCTTCGAGAAGTGCTCGCCGCGCGGGCCCATGCCGAGCGCGATGCCGACCGGCCGCGCGACGCCGGTGGCGACCAGCGCGGCGAAGTAGCTCTCGGCGTCGGGCCGCGACGGCACCTTGCCGCGGTACGCGAACGAGCCGAGGATCTTGTAGATCTCGTCCTTGCCGTGGGCGCGCTGCTCGAGCATCTCGAACACGGTCTTGAACAGGAGCGGGTTCGCCTCCAGGTAGCGCTCGGCGATCGCGACGAGGATCTCGTCCTCGGACCTGGCGGCGGCCAGCTTCTTCACGAACGTCGACGGGACGACCTGCGCGCCGCCGACGCCGAGGATGCGCAGCACCACCGCCGGCCGCTCCTTGTCCCACAGCTTCGCGGAGCGCAGGCGCGCGCGCAGATCGCGGAACGACATGCCGGCCTCGGGCAGCTCGCGGCAGACCCTCGCCAGCGAGGACAGCACCGTCGCGGCGTCTCCGGCCATCGCCGGGAACTCGATCACCTGGGGCATAGAGCGGCATCCTACAGCGAACCGCGGCCGGTGCACCCGCGGTGGGTGCGATCGCCCGGCGCGGGCGATGGTGGCGGTGCGGCGCGCGGGTAGACTGCCGTCGGAGGTGACCATGGCTCGTCGTCCGGGGCAGAAGGGCGCTCATCGGCTGGCGCTCGCGGTGGCGGTGGTCGCCGGGCTGTGCGCGGCGCGCGCCGGCGTCGCGCGCGCCGTGTGCGGCAACGGCATCGTCGAGCCGGGCGAGGAGTGCGACGACGGCAACAGCAACAACCACGACGACTGCATCATCGACTCCGGCGCGGAGCTGTTCTGCCGGCGCGCGGTGTGCGGCGACACCTACGTCCACGATCAGGGCACCGGCACCGAGCAGTGCGACGACGGCAACACCGACGACACCGACGGCTGCGTCGCGTGCATGGACGCGCGCTGCGGCGACGGCGTCGTCGAGACCGGCGTCGAGGAGTGCGACGACGGCACCGACGCCGACACCGGCGCCTGCCCGCGCTGCATGCACGCGCGCTGCGGCGACGGCCTGGTCGAGGCCGGCGTCGAGGCGTGCGACGACTTCGACAACGACGACCAGACCGACGCGTGCGTGCGCGACCCGATGACCGGGCGAGGCTGCACCGCGGCGCGCTGCGGCGACGGGCTCGTCCACGCCGGCGTCGAGCAGTGCGACGACGCCAACACCGTCGAGGACGACGCGTGCTCGACGGTGTGCCGGCCGCCGGTGTGCGGCGACGGCATCGTCCAGGCGACGCTCGGCGAGCTGTGCGACGACGGCGCGATGAACGGCGTCGATCCGTTCTCCGGCTGCGCGGTCGACTGCACGCCGGCCGGCGTGGTCGCG
>DASZXE010000670.1:0-11900 GCA_035546475.1 Kofleriaceae bacterium | reverse complement strand
GACGGCCGCGATCGCGCCGCGGCGGCCCGGCTCGTCGACGGCGCCGACGCGGTCTTCTCGTGTGCGGGCGCCAGCGTGGCGATGGGGCTCGGCCACGGCTGGCGCGGCTACGGCGCGGTCGATCCGGTCGTGAACCGCACGCTCGTCGACGCCGCGGCCGCCTCCGCCGCGCGCCCGCGCTTCGTCTACGTCTCCGTCTTCCACACGCCGGCGATGCGCGGCCTCGCCTACATCGGCGCGCACGAGCGAGTCGTCGATGCGCTCGCCGCCTCCGGGCTGCCGCACGCGATCGTCCGGCCGACCGGCTTCTACTCCGCGATCGTGCCGGCGTACCTCGGCCTCGTGAAGCGCGGCTCCGCCCCCGAGATCGGCGACGGCACCGCGCGCACGAACCCGATCGGCGACGACGATCTCGCCGGCGTCTGCCTCGAGGCGATCGCCTCCGCCGAGCCCGCGCTCGCGATCGACGTCGGGGGTCCCGAGGTCCTGCCGCGCCGCGCGCTCGTCGAGCTGGCGGGCGCCGCGCTCGGCCGCACGATCACGGTGCGCCGCGTCCCGCCGTGGCTCGCCCGCGCCGGCAGCGCCGGCCTCCGCCTGGTCCACCCGCGCATGGGCCAGTTCGCCCGCTTCGTCGCCGCGATCTCGACGCTCGACCTCGTCGCGCCCGCCCGCGGCACCGCGCGCCTCGCCGACGCCTTCGCCGCCGCCGCCGGCTCCCTCACCTGACCGGTCGAGTGCTGCCTCGCGCGCTCTCGACCGTGTCGAAGACCGGGACGTCGGCGGTGTCGGCGACCCGCCGCAGGAGCGAGGCGAGCTCGGCGGCGCAGACCAGGCGCAGGCCGAGCCCGAGCCTGCGGGCGTCCCGGTCGACGTCGATGATCAGGCGGAGGGTCCGTTCGGCCCGCAGCGGCAAGTGGCGCACGTCGAGGATGACCGCGTCCTGGCACGCGGCCGCCAGGTCGGCGAGCACCGCCTCGACCGCGGGCCGCAGGCGGGCATGGTGGCGGTCGAGCCTGTCGTCCCTGGCGTCGTCCTTCTTGACGACGATCAGGTCGCCCTCGACCTCGAGCAGGTCGTGGATCTCGAACATGCGGACGACGAGCGCGCCGATCGCCTCGGGGTCGAACGGCTTGAACAGGTGACCGGCAAAGCCGGCCGCGATCACCGTGGCGGACGGATCGCCGGCGCTGCGCCGCGCGAGCGCGAGGAACGTCGCGTCGGGCTGCAGCGCGCGGAGCTGGCGGAGCAGCGCGAGGCTGTCGACCTCGGGGATCTCGAGGTCGAGCAGCACGAGGCGGTAGACGCTGGCCTGGCAGCGGGCGAGCGCGTCGCGGGCGTCGGTCGCACCGTGCAGCGTGAGCGGGTCCGGCAGGACCTCGCGCAGCTTCCGGTGGACGTTCTCCATGTCGTCGACGAGGAGGACGTCGGTCCGCCGTCGCGCGGGCGCGGTCGCGGCAGTCGCCCCTGCCGCGGGGACGGGAGCAGGGACGGGGACCGGCGCCGGCGCCGGCGGCGGTGGCGCGACCGGGGCGGGCACCGGCGAGGCGCCGCTCTGCGTCGCGTCCAGTTTCATGACCCGGGAGATCTTGTGCTTCAGCTCGTCCGGCTTGCACGGCTTCAGCAGGTAGTCCTCGATGCCGAGCCGGAGCGCGCCCGCGATGGTCGATCGCTTCGACTCGCCGGTCAGCATGATGACGGGCGTGTGGTCGCCGCGCTCGCGCAGGGCCTTCAGCATCGTCGGGCCGTCCATCACCGGCATGGTGATGTCGAGGAGGATGAGGTCGACCTTCCTCGCCGACAGCAGCGCGAGGCCCTGCTCGCCGTCCTCGGCCTGCGTGATCTCGAAGCCCAGCTCGCGCAGGGTGTCGCCGACGATCGATCGGACGGACCGAGAATCGTCGATGATGAGCACGGTCGGCATGTTCCTGGGGTCCTGGGCGAGCGGCGCTGATCCTTGATTCGGCTGCCCGCGACGATCGTCGAGAGGGCAGGCGACGGCAGCACGACTCTTCACGGGCGCGGGAGCTGGCCGATGTCACGAGGACGCGCGCCTGCGGCCCGGATCCGGGCCCACCGTCTTCGCGAGACACGGGCCTTGCGCTCGCGTTCAGCCCGCGCTAATACTGAACCATATGGTTCAGTGTGCTCCCCGGCGGGCCGGCGGCCTCGACGCGGCGTTCGGCGCGATCGCCGACGCCACGCGCCGCGGGATCCTCGAGCGCCTCGGGCGCGGCGAGGCGTCGATCACCGAGCTCGCCGACGGCTTCGGCATGACGCTGACCGGCATGAAGAAGCACGTCGGTGTCCTCGAGGCGGCGCGGCTGGTGACGACGGAGAAGCAGGGCCGCGTGCGCACGTGCCGGCTCGGCCCCCGCCGCCTCGACGAGGAGGCGGCGTGGATCGCGACCTACCGGCGGATGCTGGAGGAGCGGCTGGACCACCTGGGCGCGTTCCTGGAGCGGACGCGTCCGGCCGACGAGCGACCGACCCCCACGCGCAGGAAGGAACCCCGATGACTGTCACCGCCAAGCGAGCGATCGTGTCCACCCCCGGCGAGCGCGACCTCCGCATCGAGCGCGTCTTCGACGCACCCAGGGAGCGCGTCTGGCGCGCGATGACCGAGCCGGCGCTGATCGCGCAGTGGTGGGGCCGCGGCAACCGGCTCACCGTCGAGAAGTTCGACCTGCGGCGCGGCGGCCACTGGCGGTTCGTCGAGCACACCGCCGACGGACGCCACGGCTTCGAGGGACGCTTCCGGGAGGTCGAACCGCCGAGCAAGGTCGTGCAGACGTTCGAGTGGGACGGCATGCCGGGCCACGCGACCGTGCAGACGATGACGCTGCACGACCTCGGCGACGGCCGCACGCAGCTCGTCGTCATCTCGCAGTTCATGACGAAGGAGGAGCGCGACGGCATGCTGCAGTCGGGCATGGAGGGCGGCATGAACCAGAGCTACGAGGCGCTCGATCGCGTGCTCGCCGCGGCGGAGCCGGCGCGGCCGTTCGGCGGCGTGCGGCGCGTCGCGTTCACGATGTACCCGATCCGCGACGCGGCGCGGGCGCGGCGGTTCTACGAGGAGGGGCTCGGGCTGCGGCCCGGGCTGGCCGGCGGGCAGGGCGAGATGGTGTGGATCGAGTACGACCTGCCCGGCGGCGGCTGCGTCGCGCTGACGAACACGACCGGCGACGCGCCGAGCCGCAACGCCGGCGGCACGCTCGCACTCGAGGTCGAGGACCTCGGCGCCGCGATCGCGCGCGTGAAGGAGGCGGGCGCGGAGCTGCTCGGGTCGATCGTCCGCGGTCCGCACTGCACGATGCAGATGTGCCTCGACAGCGAGGGCAACTCGCTGCTCCTGCACCAGCTCGACGCCGACCGTCCGCACGCCGACGGCTGACCGGCCGGGACGGCGGACCGGCGCGCGGCCTCTGTTATCGTTGCAGGCATGAGGCTCCACGTTCCGCTCGCGCTCGTGCTGCTCGCCGCTCTCGTCCACACCGCGGCTGCCGCGCCCGATCCGCACGTCAAGGCGGCGCTCGCCCAGCTCGCGGCGCAGGGCAAGGCGATCGCCGGGCGCGACCGCGATGCGTTCCAGGCCACGCTCACCGCCGACGCGCGGGTCGCGTGGGACGGCGGCGCGCCGTCGAGCAAGCCGGACGACGACGAGGCCTGGTGGCAGGACGGCTACTACTCGCCGGAGAAGTTCGCCGTGAGCAAGTCGCAGGCCGCGTGGTTCGGCGGCTGGGGCCTCGTCGCCGCCGAGGTCCGCATCACCCAGCGCGGCTACGCGGAGCCGGCCGGCGCCGGCGATCCGCACCCGAAGCCGGAGACCAACACGTATCACTGGCTGGCGGTCGTGGTCGCCGACGGCGATGGCGTGAAGACCCGCGCGCTGCAGGTCGCGCGCGTCCACCCCGACAAGGACCTGATCGCCGACGACGAGGATCCGCCCGCCGCCCCTTCGGGCACGGTGGCGCCGCTGGTCGTCAGTCCCGCCGTGCTGCTCGCCCAGCTCGCCGCCGATCCTGCCGTCGCCGTGTTCGGCAGCAGCGAGGCCGAGCGCGGCGTCGGCGCCGCCGCCGCGAAGAAGCTGCTGGTCGGCTGGAAGCGCCTCGATCTGATCCAGATCGGCGACACCCGCGAGGTCGTCGACGGTGATCTCGCCTTCGCGTTCACGCACGTCGGCCTCGCGCTCAAGGGCCGGCCCCACCGCACGGAGCTGCAGGCGTTCGTGGTCGCGCACAAGGTCGGCGCGGTCTGGCAGATCGTCGGCGTCGGCTTCACCGACGCTGCCTAGGGCTGCCCAGGGCTGGCCAGGGCTGGCCAGCGCGCGGGGCGCAGGCCGGGCTATGCGGCGGTGATCGCGAGCGACAGCGCGCGCGACTCGCCGGGCGCGAGCACGAGGAGGCGATCGCCGCGGTTGAGCGCGTCGCCGGGGCAGGTCCACGGCTCGAGGCAGACGAAGTCCCGGCCGGCGAGGGTCCACACGACCCAGTGCGTGTACTCGGACGAGCCGCGCAGGTGGACGTCGCCGGCGGGGGTCGACAGCGTGGCGTCGGTCGCGCCGTGGTCGAGCAGGTGGAGATCCACCTCGGCGGCGGTGAGGTCGATCGGTCCGGCGAGGTCGACGTCCTGCTTGCGGACGTTGTCGAACGCGCGGCGGGCGCGGGTCTCGACGCGGGCGCGCGCCTTGTCGGCGTCGGCCACGAGGAAGTACGGGTGGAAGCCGAAGCCGAACGGCATCGGCTCGTCGCCGGCGTTGGTGACGCGGTGGTCGAGGTGGACGGTGGCGCCGTCGACGCGGACCGTCAGCTCGACCGCGAACTCCCACGGGAAGGCGGCGCGGGTGGCGTCGTTCGCGGCGAGCGCGAGCGTCGCGGCCGCCGGGCCGGCGTCGACGACGCGCCACGGCAGGTTGCGGGCAAAGCCGTGCTGCGGGAGGGTGCCGCCGTGCCCGCCGTACGACCAGGCGCCGCCGGTCAGCTTGCCCGGGGTCGGGAACAGCACCGGCACGCCGCCGCGCACGTTCTTGCTCGGATCGCGCAGCGTCGCCTCGTCCAGGAACAGCACGCGGCGCGCGCCGACCTCGAAGCGCGTGACCAGCCCGCCGCGCGCGGGCTCGAGCTCGACGATCGCGTCACCGTCGCGGAGCAGCATGCAGGCAGGGTAGCGCCATCCCGCCGGCGGCGGCCGCGGCGCGCCGGCAGAACGCGCTCCGTGCGCTATCCGGGCGGCGACGGCCGCGGCGCGGCGGTGGCAGCGGCGGTGGCCGTGGCCTCGAGCTCCGCGACGCGCGCCTCCAGCTCGGCGATGCGGCGGTCGCGGGTGGCGAGCGCGCGCGCGACGTCGCCGGCGTCGAGCCGCTGCGGGATGTGCTGCGGGCAGTTGACGTCCCACGCGTCGACGTGGAGGACGATCGCGCGCTCCGGCACGCCGTCGTAGTCGGGGTCGGTCAGGCGCGCCAGCAGGGCCGGGTCGCCCTCGACGATGGTGGCGGTGCCCCAGAGCTTCACGCGGCGGCGGCGGGCGTGATCGATCAGGAACAGGTGGACGCGCGGGTTCTCGGCGAGGTTGCCGGCGGTGATGTACTGGCGGTTGCCGCGGAAGTCGGCGAACGCGATCGTGCGGCGGTCGAGCACGCGGAGGAAGCCGCGCGGCCCGCCACGGTGCTGGATGTACGGCTGGCCGTCCGCGCTGGCGGTCGCGAGGAACGCGCCGGTCTGGTCGCCGACGAAGGCGATGACGTCGTCGTCGAGCTCCGCCGGCCACCCGCCGCGGGCCTCGAGCCGCGCGTACGCCGCCCGCGACCCGTGGCGCTGCTGCAACGCCTTCACGGAGGGCGTGAAGGCGACGTCGGACGACGGCCGCGCGGGCGCGGCGGTGGCGGGCGGGATGGTTCGGTTCACGAGGGCCTCGGCGCCAGGATGGGGCCGGCGGGCGAGCGCAACAATGGTCGCGATTGACAGCTCACCATTGCGCAGGATGCAATGGCGTCATGGATCGCCTCGACGCCATGGCCGTCTTCGTCGCCGTCGCCGACCAGCGCAGCTTCGCGGCGGCCGCGCGCCGCCTGCGCCGCACGCCGTCGGCCGTGACCCGCCTGGTCGCCGCGCTCGAGGACCGCCTCGGCGCCCGCCTGCTCCGCCGCACGACCCGCTCGGTGAGCCTCACCGACGTCGGCGCGCGCTACCTCGCCCGCGCCCGCCGGATCCTCGCCGACGTCGCCGAGGCCGACGCCGCCGCCCAGGCCGAGCGCGCGGCGCCGAGCGGCCACTTCGTCGTCGCCGCGCCGCTCCTGTTCGGCCGCCTCCACGTCGCGCCGCTGCTCGGCGACTACCTGCGCGCCTACCCGGCCGTCACCGCCGAGCTCACGCTCTCCGATCGCAACGCCAACCTCGTCGACGACGGGGTCGACGCCGCCGTGCGCATCGGCGTCCTCGACGACTCCTCGCTCGTCGCGCGCGCGGTCGGCGCCACCCGCCGCGTGCTGGTCGGCGCGCCCGCCTACCTGGCCGCCCACCGCGCGCCCCGCACGCTCGGCGACCTCGCCCGCCACCGGCTGATCCAGGTCACCGGCGTCTCGCCGCTGCCCGAGTGGCGCTTCGTCCGCGACGGCGCCGACGTCCGGGTCCCGATCGCGCCCGCGTTCGTCACCAACAGCGCCGACGTCGCGATCGATCACGCGCTGCGCGGCGGCGGCCTCACGCTCGTCCTCGCCTACCAGGTCATCGACGCGCTCCGCGCCGACCGGCTGCGCGTGCTCCTCCCGCGCGTCGAGCCGCCGCCGCTCCCCATCCACATCGTCTACCCGGCCTCGCGCCTCCTGTCCGCGAAGGTGCGCACCTTCATCGACCTCGCCGCGACCTCGACCTCGTGGCGCTTCCTGGCGCTCTGACTCGCCTTCGCCCTTTCAGGGCGCGGCGAGTCAGAGCGATCCCAGGGGGCTGCACCGCTCCCTACCGGCGGTACCGGCGGGGCCGGTAGGGCACCCACGCACTTTCGGCCACATCCCTCGGCCGGCCGGCGCGACCGGGTCGCGCGATCCACGCCTCGTTGGGCCGCGACCAGGATGGTTAACCGCTCCCCGATGCCTGAGGTACGAGCCTCGCGAAAAGGGCGAAGGCGAGTCTGAAGCCGACCGCGGCGCTCGCTCACTCCGGCTCGAGCTCGGAGCCGGCCATGCAGTGGTCGAGGAACGCCTTGCGCACCGTCTCGCTGTCGGTGCAGACGTCGGCGTCGAAGCTCTCGGTGAACGGCTGGGCGCCGGCCGCGAGCGACGTGACCTCGCAGCGGCAGTGCGGGCCGTCGCAGGTGAGGCCGATGAAGCCGTCGGTCGGCGCGTCGCCGCCGTGGCCCGGCTGCGCGATGCACTCGGCGTCGAAGTCGCACGCGACCACCGCCGGCCCGCCCGCCGGATCGGAGTGCGAGCTGCTCGACCCGCTGTGCAGCACGCAGTGCGCCAGGTGCGGCCGCCCCGCCGCCGACGAGGTCCCCGAGCCCGCGGCGCCCCCGGCGCCTCCCGGCGGCACCGTCGCCGGCTTCGCGCCGCCCCCGCACCCCGCGAGCGCCGCCGCGACGCCGAGCAGTCCCGCACACGACCTCGTGGACCAGCCGTTCATCCGGCGATCGTGCCGACGGCCTCGCCGCCGGTCAACCGCCGCGCCGTCGCCGCTCGAGCTGGTCGGCGCCGCCCGCCGGATCGAGTGGCGCCACGGACCGACGCGCGGTCCGTCGGCGCGTATGCTGCGCGCCATGTACGCGATGGCGCGCCGCAACTGGAAGCCGGGTCCCCTCGAGCGCGTGGAGCTGCCGACGCCGCCGCCGGGGCCGCGCGACGTGCGGGTCGCCGTCCACGCGATCGGCGTCAATCCGGTCGACTGGAAGATGCGGCAGAAGGGACCGCTGCGGCTCGCCGCGCGCCTGATCCGCCCGTTCCGCGGGCCGCGCGGGCCGGTCATCCTCGGCGTCGACTTCGCCGGCGTCGTCGACGAGGTCGGCGCGAAGGTGAAGCACGTCGCCGTCGGCGACCGGGTCGTCGGCGGCACCAACTTCTCGCGCGGCCAGCACGGCAGCTACGCCGACACCGTCGTCGTCCGCGCCGATCAGGTGGCGCGGCTGCCAGACGCGGTCGCCTTCGACGTCGCCGCCGCGCTGCCGGTCGCGGGCGTCACCGCCTGGATGGCGCTGCACGACTACCGGCCGATCGGCCCCGGCCGCCGCGTGCTCGTGCTCGGCGCCTCCGGTGGCGTCGGCCAGTTCGCCGTGCAGCTCGCGCGGCGCGTCTGCGAGGCCGAGTTGGTGGTCGGCGTCTGCTCGAGCAAGAACGCCGCGCTCGTCCGCGAGCTCGGCGCGCACGAGGTCGTCGCCTACGACGCCGGCGATCCGATCGAGCAGGCGCGCGCGCACGGCCCGTACGACGTCGTCGTCGACTGCGCCGGCAGCTACCAGGCGTCGCGCTGCCGCTCGCTGCTCGCCCGCGGCGGCCGCCACGTGATGGTGGCCGGCGACAGCCCGGCGATGATGTTCCAGGTCGTCGTGCCGCCGTTCCGCTCGCGCGCCATCCTCGGCAAGCCGACCACCGCGCGCCTGGCCGCGCTCGTCGACGCGGTCGCCGCCGGCAAGGTGACCGTCGCCATCACCGCTCGCCTGCCGCTCACCTCGGTCGAGGCCGCCCACGAGCAGAGCCGCACCGGCCGCATGACCGGCAAGCTCGTCCTGCTCCCCCGCTGACGCGCCACCTCCGCCGGCGTTCGCGGCGGTCAGGAGGCGAGGACGAACGCGGCGCCGAGGCCGGCGGCGAGCTCCTCCGGCGTCACCTTGCCGTCGTGGTCGAGGTCGAGCGCCTCGAAGACGGCCGTCGCGCCGCCCCACTCCTCGCGGGTGATGACGCCGTCGCCGTCGAGGTCGTAGCAGCGGAAGAAGTCGCGCGCCGCCTGGCCCGCGCGCGTGCGGACGCCCTGCGCGCGGTGGCGCTCGGCCAGGAGCTGCTCGAGCGCCGCGATCGCCTTCGAGAAGCCGGCGATGCCCTCGGCCAGCTTGTCCTTCGCCATCGGATCGGCGTCGTGCATCGTCGCAAACGCCTTCTCGTCGACGTGGATCCGCGGCAGCTCCAGCGACGCCGCGTGCGCCGGGTCGAGCTTGCGCTCGAGCGTGCCGGTGGCCGCGTGCAGCTCGGCGAGCAGCGCCGGCGCGATGGTCAGCAGGTCGCAGCCGGCGAGCTCGACGATCTCGCCCATGTTGCGGAAGCTCGCCCCCATGATCTCGGTCTTGTGGCCGTACTTCTTGTAGTAGTTGTAGATGCGCGTCACCGACCGCACGCCCGGATCCTCGGCGGGCGGATAGCTGTCGCGCTTCTCGGCCTTCTTGTACCAGTCGAGGATCCGCCCGACGAACGGGCTGATCAGCGTGACGCCCGCCTCCGCGCACGCGACCGCCTGGTGCATGCCGAACAGCAGGGTCAGGTTGCAGTGGATGCCCTCGCGTTCGAGCTGCTCGGCGGCGCGGATGCCCTCCCACGTCGACGCGATCTTGATGAGCACGCGGTCGCGGGACGCGCCGGCCGCCTCGTACTGCGAGATGAGCCAGCGGCCCTTCTCGATCGTCGCCGCGGTGTCGAACGACAGGCGCGCGTCGACCTCCGTCGACACCCGGCCCGGCACGATCGCGAGGATGCGCAGGCCGAACTCGACGGCGAGCCGGTCGAGCGCGAGGCCGAGCACCCGCTTCTCGTCGGTCGCCTGGCGCGCCGCCCACGCCAGCGCGCCGTCGACGACGTCGGCGTACTCGGGCATCTGCGCGGCTGCCGTGATCAGCGACGGATTGGTCGTCGCGTCGCGGGGGTGGAACTGCTGGATCGACTTCAGGTCGCCGGTGTCGCAGACCGTGACCGTCATCGCGGAGAGCTGTTCGAGCAAGGTCGCCATCGCGGCCACCATACGCCTCGGCCGGGCCCCGGGCTACGGCGCCTCACGGATCGCGTTCGTCTCGAAGGCGTGGACCAGCGCCTCGAGCGCGTCGATCTCGCTCCGGATCTCGACGCCCCGCTGGGTGTCGCCGACCTTGCGCGGCCGGTCGTAGACGACGACGTCCGACACCGTCGGCACGATGTCGGCGCCGGTCGCGATCGCCTCCTCGGCGCCGTGGAACGAATGGTGCTGCGCGAGGTACATGCGCGCCGCGTCGAGGACGAGCGAGAAGCCCTTGTCGCCGTACGCCGCCGCGAAGGCGCCGTCGATCGTGATGGCGCGGCCCGACTTCTTGATCGGCTGCTCGCCGGCGTCGAGCTTCACCGGCACGTGGCCGTTGACGAGGAAGCCGTCCGGGTCGTCGACGCCGAGCTCGCGCAGCATCTTCACGCAGAAGCCGGCGTCGTGGATGAGCTTGAAGTACGGGTTCTTGTGCTCCTCGCGCAGCGCCTTGTCCTCGACGAAGTAGGTCTCGAAGGTCGCCATCTTGTCCTTGCCGAAGCAGGGCGAGCGCGGGCCGGTCCACAGGTAGAAGAGCAGATCGAGGTCGTCGGCGGCGCGGGTGCGGAACGCGCGGGGCACCACCGCCTCGATCGCGTCGAACAGCGCGCGGCCGCGGCGCGGCTCGCCGTCGACGGTGAACGGCAGCGGCTCGCCGGCCTCGTCGACGGGCACGCAGCCGTGGAAGATCGCGCAGCGATCGCGGCGGATCATCATGCGGCCGCGCGACGCCACGAACGACATCTGCCGCCACAGGTTCGCGCTGGTGCGGAAGGCGTGCTCGAGCGCCGCGATGCAGGTCTCCTCGGCGTCCGACAGCCGGTACGGATCGGCCCAGTCGATCGTCGGGAACCGGGTGTCGACCAGCGGGTGGCGCGCGCCGTCGATCTCGACGGTGCCGGCCGCCGGATCGATCCGGTGGAGCAGCGCGCGCTGCTCGAGGCCCCACTCCGGCCGCCGGCGGAACAGCGCGCCCTCCAGCTTGAACTGGACGATCGCGATCGCCTTCTGCATGCGCGACATGAGCGTCGAGTCGCGCAGGCCCTCGGCCTTGGTCGCGAACGCGGTCGCCGGGTCGTCGGCGTACGCCTCGCGCGCCAGCCGCTCGACGGGATCGATCGAGATGCCGTAGCCCTCCTCGAGCTGCGCGATGCGGCGGTAGCGCAGCGACAGCCGGATCACCGTCGCGATCGCCGGGCGGTGGCCGAGGCACGCCGCCATCCAGTCGGCGTCGTGGTTGCCCCAGGTGATGACGACGTCGGGCTGCTCCACGAGCAGGTCGATGACCTTGTCGATGCGCGGGCCGCGGTCGCCGAGGTCGCCGGCGACCACCAGCTCGCCGACGGCGAGGTCGCGGATGACGTGGGCGACGACGCGGACCAGCTCGGCCTCGCGCTCGTGGTCGAGGAACGGCGCCAGCATGCGATCGATGAACGCCGGCGCGCGGTCGAGCTCCGGCTGGAACATCAGCTCGAGGAAGACCGCGTCGTACGGATCGGGGATGATCCGCTCGACGTAGCGGAGCGTGTAGCGGCGCGCGAACGTGCGCAGGAGCGTGACCGCGAGCGGCAAGAGCCAGAGGACCAGCGCGCGGCGCTCGGCGGGGCCGGCGTCGGTGGTGAGCGCCGTCCAGGTCTCGTGCGGGTAGTAGATCAGGTTGAGCAGGCGCTGCAGCTCGGCCGGCGTGAGGCGCGCGCCGAGCTCGCGCTCGACGAGCGGGCGCAGGCTGCCGGATGCGTTGTTGATGACCTGGCGGAGCTTGACGTCCTCGCCGTGGACGTCGGAGATGACGTGGACGGTGGGCGTCGGCAGCTCGAGCAGCGAGCGCAGGTTGGCGAGCTCGGCCAGCGCGGCGGTCACGTTCGGGTACCGGCGGGCGAAGATGCGGAGGATGGTGACGTCGAGGATCATCGCGGCTCCAGGGACTCACAGGGTCGG
>DASZXE010000669.1:0-14656 GCA_035546475.1 Kofleriaceae bacterium | reverse complement strand
GGCGGCGGCGGCACCGGCGGCGCGTGAGCGGGCGTGGGGGCGGGGGACGCAAGGCGCCGGGCGCAGCGCGCGTCGTGGCGGTGCCCTGCCCGGCCCTCGCCCGGCAGCGAGGCAAGCCCCGGCTGGCGTCATCGCAGCATCAGTTGCAAATTTTCAACTGCTATTGCGCCTCCTCCCGCACCGCCGCGGCACGGCGTCCACCATTCCAGGCACTTCCGTCGCCGACCGCCCTGGCCCGCCGGTTGCTCTGGCAGCCAGCCATCATGAAGACCTCGTCGATCGCCACCGCCCTGCTCCTGGCCGCCTTCGCTCTCGCCCCGACCCTCACCGCCTGCACCGAGGCCGACCCGATCGACGACAGCAGCGGCAGCACCTCCGAGGAGATCGGCGCCCGCGCCCGCTTCGACCTCTGGAAGGACTCGGGCTCGTACGTCTTCCAGTTCGTCAGCGCCGCCGGCGAGACGCTCGTCGACTCGCAGGACTACTCGAGCCGCACCGCCGCCCTCAACGGCCTCGTCTCGGTGATGGACAACGGCGCGCAGGAGTCGCGCTACACCGTCGTCGCCGGCGCCGACGGCAAGGCGCACTTCGAGCTGCACGCGACCAACGGCCAGGTGATCGGCACCAGCCAGGTCTACGCGTCGAAGGCCGACGCCGGCACCGCGGTCAAGGCCGCCGTCGCCTCGCTCGCCGCCTACCCGCGCCACTGGGAGAGCGGCACCGGCGCCCGCTTCGAGATCCGCACCGACGCCGGCGGCAAGTACTTCTTCAACCTGCACGCGACCAACGGCGAGACCGTCCTCCACTCGGAGCGCTACGACACCCTGGCCGCCGCGCTCAACGGCGCCTACTCCGTCACCGACAACGGCACCACCAGCGCCCGCTACCAGGTGCTCACCGCCAACGACGGCACCGTCTATCTCAACCTGACGGCCACCAACGGCCAGATCATCGCCACCAGCGAGACCTACGCCACCAAGGCCAGCGCGCTCCGCGCCCGCGACGCGATCATCGCGCTCGTCCCGCGCGTCAGCGTGCTCTGACCGTCGCGTTCACGCCCGCCGCGGCCCTCCCGGGAACGGGTGGGCCGTCCGCGTTTTCGGCGCCCGCCCCACGGCCGCCATTGCGCGCCCCCGCCGGCTCGACGACAGTCCGGCCATGCGCGAGCTCCTCCTCCACGTGCCGCCCGGCCGCGCCTGGGGCACCCCGAACATGTCGCCGTTCTGCGGCAAGCTCGAGACGTACCTGCGGATGGCCGACCTGCCGCACAAGGTCGTCGCCGCCGCGATGACGAAGGCGCCGAAGGGCAAGATCCCGTTCGTCACCATCGACGGCGAGCTGATGGGCGACTCGCAGCTCGTCATCGAGCGGCTCGAGCGCACGTCGGGCCACCCGCTCGACGCCGACCTGTCGCCGCGCGACCGCGCCACCGGCCGCGCCGTGCGCCGCATGATCGAGGAGGGCACCTACTTCACCGGCGTCCATCTGCGCTGGGCCACCGACGAGGGCTTCGGCCACGTGCGCAAGGAGATGGGCTCGCTCCTGCCGGCGCCGATCCGCCTGCTGCTGCCGATCATCCGCCGCAAGGTGAAGAAGTCGCTGCACGCCCAGGGCACCGGCCGCCACGGCCACGAGGAGATCTGCGCGATGGCGATCGCCGACTGGCAGGCGGTGTCGGACCTGCTCGGCGATCGCCCGTTCCTGCTCGGCGACGCGCCGCACGTCGTCGACGCGACGCTCTACGCGTTCCTCGAGGGCGTGCTGCGCTTCCCCGCCGACTCGCCGGTGAAGCAGGCGGTCGCCGGCATGGCGAACCTCGTCGGCTACCGCGACCGCATCCGCGCCCGCTGGTGGAAGGACCTCGACCAGGCGGCCGCCGCCGCGTGACGGCGCGGCCGCGGCCGTCGTCCTACTGCTCGAAGACGAGCGCCGCGTCGCTGGCGGCGACGACCTCGCTGCCGGCCGCCGGCACGTGCTTGACGACGAAGTAGATCCAGCCGTCGCTGCGGAAGTGCGGGAACAGCGCGCGCTGGCCGGCGGCCATGTTGGTGATGCGCGTGCTGGTGCCGGTGGTGAGGTCCATCAGGTAGATGTTCGACGTGCCCGCCGACACCAGCGCCGTGAAGGCCGGGTCGTTCGCGCTGGCGAAGCCGAGGTCCATGAAGTCGGCCGGCTCGACCCAGTGGTGGTAGACGACCCACCGCTCGTCGTAGCTGAAGGCGGGCTTGCCGCCGCGCACGCAGTAGCGGCCGATCATCGGCGTCGACACCGTGTACGAGTTGCCGTTCGGCGTCGCGCGCAGCGCGTGCAGCGTGAAGCCGTTCTGGCCGCTCGCGCTGGCGGTGCGTCCCATCAGCAGTGTCGCCGACGGCGAGATGACCATGTCGCCCTCGTTGGGCGTCTGCACGTTGATCTCGGGGCGCGGCTGGTAGGCGGTGCCGGTCCAGATCATCGGCGTGAGCTGGCTCTCCGACGTCGTGCCGAAGTTCGCGGCCGGTTCGCCGTTGCCGTTGTCGGACACGAACTCGCCGGCGACGGCCCAGTAGTCGCCGCCCTGCACGGCGCCGACGTGCTGGTAGAGGCCGACGACGTTGACGCTCGAGCAGTCGGGCTCGTTGAACGTCACCGACTGCGGCCCGGCGGTGAGCACGTTCATGCGGCACCACGGGTGCGCCGAGCCCTGGAAGACGAAGCCGGAGTCGTCGGGGAAGAAGCCCGGGTCGTACATCGCCTGGGCCTGGATGCGCCGGTCGAGCTGGAGGTCGATGATGCTGGAGCCGCCCTGCGGCCCGCCGCCGTGGGCGACGAAGCGGCCGTCGGGCGAGCTGCGCGTCCAGTACGACGAGTTGTAGCTGTACTGGTAGAGGATGCGCAGCTTGGTCGTCGGCTGCGCGTCGCCCCAGCCCATGCCCCACGGCATCGTGGTGGCGAGCGGGTAGGTGGCGAGGCAGTCGAGCGGCGTCGCGGCGCCGGCGCAGCCGAACATGGCGAGGTTGGCGTCGCGGTTGAGCGCGCGCCAGCCGGCGGTCTGCATGTCGGTCGTGTGGGCGGCGACGTCCGGCTCGATGTCGGGGGTGCAGTCGCCGGGCGGCGGGTTCTCGGTCAGCACCTGGTCGAGGTCGGGCAGGCCGCGCGCGAACCACTCGGCGACGATGTCGAACTCGTCCTGCGTGAGCAGGTCGGGCTGGTTGCGCGGCATGAGGACGTTCGTCGTCCAGTCGGCGAACTTCGGCGCCCACTCGCCGCCGTACGCGATCTCGACGACGGCGCGGAACCAGCCGAGCGACGCGCCGGTCGCGTAGATGCCGAGCTTGTGCGGCGAGTACGCCTCGCCGGGGCCGGCGCGGAAGCAGTCGAGGATCTGCTGGGCCTCGGCCTGCGTGGTCGGGTGCAGGTTCGTGAGGCAGGCGTCGGCGGTGTGGGTGTCGGCGAGCCAGTCCTGGAACTGGCCGGTCGTGAGGCCGTGACACTGGTCGCACGCCACGCGGTCACCGACGCCGAGCCGCTCGGCGGCGGCGCGCGCGAGCGTGAGGTCGCTCAGGTTGACCGGGTTGCGGAACGGCGGCACGGTGACGGCCGCGTCGATCGGGATCGGCGGGGCGGCGTCGGTGATGCCGCTGTCGAGCACGCTGACGACTCCGCCGTGGTCCCCGTGGCAAGCCCCGAGGACACCGGCGAGCAAAGCGCCCAGGTACGTGTACGACTTCATGGCAGGCCGACGGTACACCGGCCCGCCCCCGCCGCGCGCATCTTCTTCGCCGGCGCCCGCCTTCCGGCCTCACCCTGGGCGAGCGAAGGCCGCCCGTCGCCTCATCGCCGCGACCGCGGCTTTCGCCGCGGCCGGTCGTCGGCGGCGACCTCCACGGCTCGCTTCGCGGCCCGCGACGCCAGCCTGGTAGCGGCCGCAGCGAGGACCTTCCCGCGCCACGTCGGCGATCGCTCGGCAGCGCGCGAGGCAGTGCCCGCGAGCTGCTCATGCGCATAGCCCGACGCCATCCCCGCGAAAAGGAACGTCGACAACGCCTCCTCCGTCGGGGCGCGCACCTCCGGCGCGAGGTAAGCCAGCTCCAGTCGGCCCCCGGCGACCGCGCGAAGCGCCTCGTAGATGGGCACCAGCCGATCCGCCCAGCCTCGGTCGCGGAGCGCGTCGGCCGCGTCCCCGGCCATGCCGGCACGGACGATCGCCATCCACAGAGACGGCGCCGCGCACACGATGGCGAGGTCGTCGGCCTGGAGCGCGAGGACCTCGCGGAGCAAGGTCGCCGACCGACGAACCCCTCCGGCCGCAGCGGCCTCGCGGGCCCGAAGGTACGGGACGACGATGGCGATCGTCGCGCTCGTCACGATCATGCCGGCGACCCGGGGCGCAGACGGCGCGTCGCCGCTCGCCAGGTCCACCGCGGCGAGGTCCGTGATCCGACACAGGTCCTCGGCGCCGGCGGCATCGGCCAGCGACGGGACGGCGCCCTCGGCGACGGCCTCTCGCAAGGCGCGCGCGCGATCGAGGAAGACCCCCGGGCCTGCCATGATCGTCCGCAGCCGGTCGGGCTCACCGGCGAGGCGCACCTTGTCTGCGAGCGACAGCAGAGGATGCGAGCGCAGCCAGAACGAGCTGTCGTCTGACGCCTCGCCTCCACGCGGAGAGCTGCCCTCGAGCTGACGGGCGATGTCGCCCAGGGCACGGACGCGGTCGACGATCGGGAGGAGGTGCCGGTCCTCACCGTGGACGTCGAGCAGCTCCTCGAGCGCGCCGCCGGCATGGCCCCCGCGCACGACCGCCTGCACCGCGAGCAGCTCGAGGCGTGAGCGTAGCGCCGGATCCTCGACCTTTGCCGCGTACGCGAGCAGGCGTGCCGGATCCTTCGCGCCGCCGTCGGCGCTGACGAGCGCCTGTGCCCGCCGCGCCAGCTCCGCCTGGCCGTAGATCACCTCGATCGCCTCGACGAGCCAGAGGAGCTTGCGGCGCAGGCGGCGGCTGGCGCGCATCGAGTACCAGATGGCGAAGAGGCGCTCGCTGATGAGGAACGACAGCTTCGCCGACTCGGCCGTCGCGAGCTTGCTGACCACGCCCTGGCGCACGAGGCGGTTGAGCTGCGCGGACACGGTGTTGACGTCGAGGCGGGCCGCTGCCGCGCAGTCGATCGCGGTCATCGGGTGCCAGTGCATCGCGAGCGCGTGCATGACCTGCTGGCTCTGCGGGGCCAGCTCGTCGAAGCGCGCCTTGTAGTACGGCGTGACCTGGTCGAGCAGCGCCTCGAGGTCGTCCTCGGCCTTCGTCGTCGAACCGGCGGCGAGGATGCGGTGGAGGAGCACGAGCGTGCGCGGCATCCCGCCGCTCATCAGGTGCAGCGCCGCGAACCGGCCGGGCTCGGCCAGGGCCTCGCGCACCTGCGGCGCGGCTGCCGCATCGGCGAGCTGCTCGAGCATCGCGCGGGCCTCCCCCTCGGACAGCGCGGCCAGCTCGTGCACGTTGAAGAAGTCGTAGAACGCCTGTCCGTAATCGAACGACTCCTGGATCCAGCTCGAGCTGGCGCCGATCAGGACGAGCGCGTTGTCGGCGGACAGCACGTCGCGGAGCGCCCAGTGGTGAGTCGACAGGCGCTCGAGCACGAGATCGACGTTGTCGACGAGCATCACGAGCAGCCGCGCCGCGTCGCGGGCCCAGCCGACGAGCAGGGCCAGGGCCTCGCGGGCTCGCTCATCCTCGTCGAGCGCTTCGAGGCGATCCACCTCGGCGTCGAGCTTGCGCGCCGCCGCCGCGTCGCCCCTGCGCTCCAGCGCATCGATGAGCGCGTCGACGCAGTTGAGCCAGAAGTCGGACAGCCTGCCGACGTTGTACTGCTCCTCGGGAAAGCGCAGCGGGAGCGCGCGCGCCGCCAGCGCAGGATCGTCCTCGATCGCGCACGCGAGCCGCAGGAGCAGCGTGGTCTTGCCAGCGCCACGCTGCCCGATCAGCAGGTGGTGCTGATGGCCGCCGCCGCGCAGGTCGTCGATCAGCATGTCGAGCAGCGGACCTCGCGCCGCGAAGGTCGCGACGAGCTCCTCCTTCGCCAGCAAGGAAGGGTTGTAGACGGCCGTCGTTCGCCGCGCGCCGCTCACGTGAAGTACCTCCGCCAGTAGCGCCGCAGGAGGCTCGAACGAAAGCGCCAGCGCTCGCCGTCGGCGACCAGGTAGCCGTCGCTCACCAGCACGTCGAGCAGCCACGACCGCGCCTCCTCGCGACCGGTCGCGTCGGCGACATGTTCGGCGAGCACGCGGCGGATCGTCGTCATGCTCGCGCCGTCGGCGTCGAGCGCGCAAGCGGTCAGCATCGCGCGCGCGTGGTCGTCATGCGGGCGACCGACGGTGGCGGTGAGTCGCTCGTCCCAGGTCGCGAAGTACTGGCGCTGCTCGAGCAGGCGCTCGACCGCGGCGTCGACGTCGCCGACGGTGGCCCGTCGCGAACCGACCTCCTCGCGCAGCACGTTGAAGATCACCTGCAGATGATACGGAATCAGCCAGTCTGCATGCGCGCGGACGTGCGCGCGCACCTCGGGCGTCAGGTCGATCGCGTACGCGCTCGCGAGCTCGCAGAGGAACGCGTCCGCGGTGGGCGCGTCGTAGGGGCCGAGCTGCCAGGAGCGCAGATCGTTGATCGCCGCCGAGATCCGTTGACGGCGTGTCACGCTGTCCAGACCGACGGAGCCCGCGAGCACGAAGCGGAGCTTGTCGAGCCCCGCCGGCCGCTGACGCACGGCGCGGAACCAGTGGAGGAAGGCCCACGTGCGCGAGCCACTCGCGTCCTGCTCCGTCAGGGCGAGCACCATGTTCGGCAGCTCGTCGATCATGAGCAGCCACACCGTGTCGATCGCCAGCAGGTCGTCGATCGCGTGGTCCGCCTGTTCCTGCCACCCGGCCCGGTTCGACTCGAGCTCGATCGTGCTCGGGCCGACGCCGATGCGCTTCACCTGCCGCCCGCGGCGGCGCAACCACCGGCGCAGCGGACCGGGCCGGAGTGACGTGCCTGCAGGCGTCCGCGCGGCAGCCTCGATGACCGCGCGCACGAAGTCGAGCTCGCTGCGCACGTCCCCGACGCTCACGTACACGGCGGTCACCGGTCCGCCCGCGGGCAGGGCTCCCTGGACGCCGAGCAGGAGCGAGGTCTTGCCGACGCGCCGGGGGGCGAGCAACAGGATGTGCTCGTGCTCCGCCATGCGCGCGAGCTGCTCGACCTCGCGGTCCCGGCCGAAGAAGTTGTCGCCCGTGACGGGCTTGCCGATGACGTTCCGCATGCACCACCTCGCGCCGTACAACAGATGCGTTGTACTACGTTCTTGTCGTACAGGCAGCGCCGAAAGACAAGAGCGTTGTACAACAGATGAGTTGTACGGTAACCGGCCGAGATGGGTCAGTCGTCGGTGTGGGGCTGGCGGCGGACGGTGACGCCGCGCTTGCGGAGGAGGCGGTAGAGGGTGACGGCGTCGACGCCCGCGCTGGCGGCGGCCTTGCGGACGTTGCCGGCGTGCTCGCCGAGAAGGTCGAGGAGGTACTTGCGCTCGAGCGGGGCCAGCCATTGCTCGCGGAGCGCGCGGAGGGTCGGGCGCGCGGGAGCGCGCGAGGCGCGGCCGGCGGCGGACGAGGCGGACGCGGCGGACGAGGCGGACGAGGCGGCACCCTGCAGCGGGCGGGGTAGCTCGGCGGGGCCGATCTCGTCCCCGGTGCAGAGGATGACGGCGTGCTCCATCGCGTTGCGCAGCTCGCGCACGTTGCCGGGGAAGTCGTAGGCGTGCAGGCGCGCGAGCGCGGCCGGCGACAGGCGCGGCGCCTTGCGGCCGTGGCGCGCGGCCGCCTGCTCGACGAACGCGCTCGCCATCACCTCGAGGTTCTCCTTGTAGCGGCGCAGCGGCGGCAGCTCGAGGGTCATCACGCCGAGGCGGTAGAGGAGGTCCTCGCGGAAGCGGCCGTCGGCGACCATCGCCTCGAGGTCGCGGTTCGTCGCGCAGATGAGCCGCACGTCCACGCGCTCGGGCGCCGCGTTCGAGCCGAGCGGCTGCACCTCGCCCTGCTCGACGGCGCGGAGGACCTTCGCCTGCAGCATCACCGGCAGCTCGCCGACCTCGTCGAGGAACAGCGTCCCGCCGTCGGCCTTCTGGAACTCGCCGACCTTCTCGAAGCTGGCGCCGGTGAAGGCGCCGCGCACGTGGCCAAAGAGGATGCTCTCGAGCAGCGTCTCCGGGATCGCCGCGCAGTTGACGACGACGTAGGCGCGATCGCTGCGCGGGCTGCTCATGTGGATCGCGCGGGCGACGAGGTCCTTGCCGGTGCCGCTCTCGCCGCGGACGAGTATCGGCGCCTGTGTCGGCGACGCGAGCTCGATGCGCCGCTCGACCTCGAGCCACTCGGGTGACAGGCCCTGGATGAGGAAGGGCCGGCCGGTCTCCTCGCGGCTCTGGCGATCGAGCTGGCGGCGGCGCACGAAGCCGGCGGCCGCGGTCGCGACGTCGACGAGCGCGCGCAGCTCCGCCTTGCCGAGGCCGTCGGGGTCGCGCGCCGACACGGTGAGGACGCCGATCGGCCGCTTCTGGTAGCGGATCGGCGCGGCGGCGATCGAGCCGACGTCGAGGAGGTAGCGCGTGTAGCTGGGATCGCGCGCGGTGTCGCGGCAGAGGTACGGCTCGTCGTGCTCGTACGTCCACAGCGCGATGCCGGCCTTGCCGCCGGGCGTGAGCACCTGGTCGGGCAGCGTCACGGTCACGCCCTCGACGACGTGGTGGGCGAGGACGAGCCCGCGCGCGGCCTTGTCCCACAGGAAGAGCGCGCCGTGGCGGGCGCCGGTCGCCTCGAGCGCCAGCCGCATCAGCTCGCGCTCGAGGGCCTCGGGCCGCGCCGCGGACAGGGCGCGCTCGACGTCGACGGCGGGCACGCTTCACGCTACCACGCCGCCTCCGCGGTCCGGCGTGCGCATCGGAGGGCTGCCCGCGGGCGCCTGGACGGCGCAGCGGCGAGGAAGCAACCTGATCGCACCGGGCCTTGGCCTCGCGGGGTCGATCGCGCTGACCTTCACGCTCAAGCGTCGCAAGATCGCGGCGGGGACGTCGCAGGATCGCGCCGGGGACGTCGCAAGGGCGGGCCGCGCGCGGAGCTCGGGCTGGGCGGCCCGGCCGGGCTCGTCGACGCGGCGCGGTCGATCCCACCGGGCGTGCGGCGGCGCCCGGCGGGCGAGGCCCCTGCAGGCCCACCCTGCTGTTCCGCAGCATCGCCGCCGGGCCTGGCTTCGCCGCGCCAGGCGAGGCGTCGCGGTCAGTGGAAGCGGGCGGTCCAGATCATCGGCTGCGAGCCGCCGGTGCGGTTGTCGGGCCAGGTGTCGATGAAGCGGCGGCCGGCGACGTCGACCGCCATGCCCTCGTAGTCGCCGTTCGAGCCGGAGGAGCTCCACGGGATCTGCTCGGTGCCGGTGGTCGCCGCCGAGATCATCGTCGGCACCCGCCACGTCTTGCTCGCGAGGTCGTAGATCGTCGCCCACCGCGTGCTGTCGCCGCCGCCGGCGGTGGCGGGCTTGCGCACCTCGTACCAGGCGAGGCCGAGCTGCGCGCCGCCCGCGCCGCCCGCGCCGCCCGGCGCCGGCAGGAACCCGATCGTCGGCCGCCAGCGGTTCGCGTCGCCGGGGATGGCGAAGTCGTCCCACGTCGACAGGTCCGTCGACGAGTAGAGATGGATCGAGGTCGGCTTCAGCAGCGACGAGCGCGCGAGCGCGACGAAGACCTCGCCCGTGTCGCCGTCGACGGCGATCGCCGGGATCGCGCCGACGCCGAAGAACGGGATGCCCTTCGAGCCCGGCCGCCGCGCGGGATCGACGCAGGTCTGGAAGCTGCCGGCCGGCGCCGTCGTGATCGGGTGGTGCGCCCAGCCGTTGCCGACCTCGCCGGCCGGCCGCGCGACCGGCAGGCCGAACGTCTTCACCGAGAGGAACCACTGGATCGGGAAGGTGTTGAGGCCGGCGGCGTCGGCGAGCTCGCCGCGCGCGGTCGTCGCCTTCGCCGGGCAGTCGTCGCCGGCGCCGTAGTCGTCGGGCCACGCGAACAGGAGCTGGCTGCCCGACAGCCCGCCGGTGCCGACGTGGCGCACCGCCAGCGCGCCGTGCGCCGCCCGCGCCGCCGCCGCCGGCAGCGGGAACGGGTCGGGGGTGCCGATCACCGGCGGCGACGCGCCGTCGAGCGGCACCTGCACCGAGTCGACCCAGTACTGCTTGCCGTTCGCCCACCAGACCCACACCGTGCCGTCGACGGGATCGACCGCGGCCGCCGGCCGATCGATGCCGCCGCCGCCGCCGTTGGCGGTGACGAGCGCGAACCGCTTGAACGTGCGGGCGCCGTCGTCGGAGACGGCGACGAAGATGTCCTGATCGGCGTGCGCGCTCGTGCTCATCATGCCGACGTAGACGAAGCGGTCCTCGACCTCCGCCACGCCGGCGCGCGGGATCGCGAGCAGCAGCGGATCGGGGCCCCAGCGCAGCGGCGCCGCGCCGTCGCTGCCCTTGAAGCCGGCCGGCACCGCCCAGCTCGGCTCGTTGTCGCCGTGCGCCTCCCAGGTGCCGCCGCCGCCGCGCCGCGCCCACCGCGCGCAACTGCTGGACGTGCGGCAGTTGCTCTGCGTGAAGGCGACCGCGACCACGCCCTCGGGATCGTGGATGTCGGCGGACGCGGCCCACGCGGCGGAGGTCTCCTTGCCGTTCTCGCCGTGGGCGCGGCCGCGCGGCTCGACGATGAGCGGGGTGGTGCCGAACGGCGCCGACACCACCGGCGCGGGCGGCGCCGCGTGCACCGCGTGGACGTCCGCGGCCTTGCCGCACGCCGCCAGGGCCAGCAGGGTCGCGCACGAGAGGAAGACCAGGTCACGCATCGATCGCCTCCGCGACGTCGCGGTCGCGCGGCCACGCTACTACGAGCGGCGCGGAGATGGTCATTGCACGGCGGCCGGCCGCGGTGTTACACGCGCGCCGATGAGCAGGACGTCGAGGTTCATGGTGCTCGCGCTGGCGGCGGCCGCGCCGGGCTGCACCCACTGGGGCACGACCGCCGTCTATGGCCCGCGCCGCGAGGTCGCCCGCCGGCTGCTCGGCGCGCCGCAGATCGCGCAGACGTCGACGGCGTCGATGTCGGCCGGGTTCGCCGGCGCGAGCGCGACCAGCTACGACGGCCGGCGCTCGGGCGCGGTCGCCGGCCTCGACGCCAGCTCGGGCACGCTGACGCGCACGCACTGCATCCAGGAGGCGGAGATCGACTACGAGCAGCCGTTTCAGCTCGTCGGCAAGGTCGAGGGCCGCCCGCTCGACGTCGGCGGTGGCGTCCTGCTCGGCTTCCTCGGCCTCGGGATCATGGTCGGCTCCGACGTCCGGTCGCACACGATCTTCGAGCCGGGCGATCCGCTCTACGAGGAGCCGCCGTCGGCGACGCCCGGCCTCTTGCTCGGCGGCGCGATGGTCGTCGGCGGCCTGGCCGAGATCATCTACTCGTACAAGAAGCTGCCGAAGGGGCCGCCGCCCGCCGCGCGCGATCAGCTCCGGACGTGGACGTCGACGGAGCTCGTCGAGGCGACCGGCTGCGGGCTCGTGCCGGGCGACCTGCCGGCCGCGCACCAGCACCCGGGGCCCCCGCCGCCTCCTCCGGGCCCGCCGGCCGGCGACCGCAAGGTGCCGTCGGGCGACGTCGCCGCGCGGCTCAAGCGCCTCGACGACCTGCGCGCCCAGGGCCTGATCACGGAGAAGGAGTACCAGGCCAAGCGCAAGGAGCTGCTCGACCAGCTCTGACCGCGGCGCCCGCGTTACTTGCGGAGCGCGGCGTCGAGGGTCGACACGATGCGATCGATCTCCGCCTTCTCGACGATGAACGGCGGCGCGAGCTGGATCGTGTCGCCGCCGTAGCGGACGTAGAGGCCGGCGTCGAGGCAGCGCATCGCGACCTCGAACGGGCGGCGCGCCGGCTCGCCCGGGTACGGCTCGATCGTGAGGCCGGCGGCGAGCCCGTAGTTGCGGATGTCGAGCACGTGCGGCGTGCCCTTCAGGCCGTGCACCGCGTGCTCCCAGTACGGCGCCAGCTCCTTCACCCGATCGACCGCGCGCTCGCTGACCAGCAGGTCGAGCGCGGCGACGCCGGCCGCGCACGCGATCGGGTGCGCCGAGTAGGTGTAGCCGTGGGCGAACTCGAACATGTAGTCGGGGCCGCCCGCCGCCATGAACGCGTCGTAGATCTCCTTCTTGGCGATGACGGCGCCGAGCGGCTGGGTGCCGTTGGTGACCTGCTTCGCGATGTTGAGGAGGTCGGGGACGACGCCGAACGCGGCGGCGCCGGTGTACGCGCCCATGCGGCCGAAGCCGGTGATCACCTCGTCGAAGATGAGGAGGATGTCGTGCTTCGTGCAGATCTCGCGCAGCCGCTGCAGGTAGCCGACCGGCGGCGGGATCACGCCGGCCGAGCCGGCCATCGGCTCGACGATGACGGCGGCGATGTTCGACGCGTCGTGCAGCGCGATGAGCCGCAGGAGCTCGTCGGCGAGCTCGGCGCCCTTCTCCGGCATGCCGCGCTGGAAGCCGCCGAGCTGGGTGTGCGGCAGGTGGTCGGCCTCGAGCGTCTGGCCGTAGGCCTTGCGGTTGCCGACGATGCCGCCGACGGAGATGCCGCCGAAGTTGACGCCGTGATAGCCCTTCTCGCGGCCGATCAGGCGGGTCTTGGTGCCCTGCCCGCGCAGGCGCCAGTAGGCGCGCGCCATCTTGAGCGAGGTGTCGGCCGACTCCGAGCCGGAGCCGGTGAAGAAGACGTAGTCGAGGCCGCTCGGGGTGAGCTCCTTGATCTTGTTCGCGAGCTCGAACGAGGCCGGGTGGCCGTACTGGAACGCGGGCGCGTAGTCGAGCGTGGCGGCCTGCTTCTGGATCGCCTCGACGATCTCGCGGCGGCCGTGGCCGAGGCCGGAGCACCACAGGCCCGACAGGCCGTCGAGGATCCGCCTGCCGTCGGCGTCGATGTAGTAGGCGCCGTCGGCGGCGACGATCATGCGCGGGTTCGCCTTGAACTGGCGGTTCCCGGTGAAAGGCATCCAGTGCGCGTCGAGCCACGCCGCGTCGGTGCGCACGTTCTTCGAGGGGGCGTCGGTCATGGCCGCACCCTATCACTCCGCTCCGGCTCCGGCGGCCGTTCCCGCTCCCCCTGCCGAAAACCGCGGTCAGCGCTCGAGCGAGGCGAGGTCGAGCTCGAAGAGCTGGTCCTGCACGCCGTCGAGGACGAGCAGCGTGTTCGCCTGGTGATCGACCGCCAGGCCGTCGATGCTGGCGACGCCGAGCGGCGCGAGGTCGATCGTCTCGCTGAGCGCGATGCCCGACAGGTTGCACAGGGTCGTGCCGACGCCGAGCGTGAGGCCGTCGTAGCCGGGGATCTTGGCCATGCCGCCGGCGGCGACGACCGTCTCGAGGTTGACCCAGTCGAGGTCGGCGCCGGTCTCGTACGAGTAGCTCGCCACCTGCGAGGCGATGAGCGCGCCGCCGGCGTCGAACGTGCGCGGCTGCGCGTAGAGCAGCCCCGCGTCCGGATCGTAGGCGACCGCGTCGGTGCGCTGGTCGTACGGCTCCGGCAGGTCGCTCGGCACGTAGCAGAACCACTGGCGCATCGTGCCGCGCGCGACGTCGAGCAGGTAGCCGTCGCCGATCGCGGTGATCGCGAGCTGGCCGGGCCCGACCGCGGCGATGTCGGTGTACGGCGGGCGGACCGGCGTGCCGGGATCCGGCATCGACGACAGCGGCAGCACGAGCTGCATCGAGGCGCCGTCGAGCTGGTAGAGGCCGCGCCCGGCGTCGAAGACGTAGCGGGCGCCGGTCGGATCGACGGCGACGCCCGACGGCGTCAGGTCGTCGACGCCGGCCGCCGCGCGCAGATCGATCGGCGCGGGAGGCGCCGCCGGGCTGCAGGCGGCAGCGAGCGCGAGACCACTGGCGGCGGCGACGACCTGCACGCGTGTCGACATGCCGCGAGGCTACCAGCGCGGGCGCGCGGCCGGAACTCTCGAAAATTCGAGGGGGGCCGGCCGGGCGGCTCCCGGCCAACGCTCAGATCGCCTTCAGCGTGCCGCACGCCTTCGCCGCGCAGTCGATCGCGGCCTTGTTCGAGTCGTTGCGCGAGCAGGAGTACTGCTTGCCGTTGATCGTCGTGCGCACCTCGACGCCGTACAGGGGCGCGTTGTCGATCGCCGACACGCCCTCGAACTCGAGGTGCCAGCCGCCCTCGGACTGCTCGGCCTTCGTGAACGACTTGAAGCCGTCGGTCAGCTTCTGCGTCTCCGCCTTGTCGGCGTCGAACGTCGACGGATACGCCTCGGTCACGGTCGAGACGTCGAAGGTGCAGCCCTCGGCCGAGACCATCACCGCCGGCGCGTCGGCCGACGAGTCCATCACCTTGGCGTCCGCCGGCGCCTGCGCCTGCAGCGGCAGCGGGTCGAGCTTGATCCAGGCGGGCGCGGCCGGCGCCTTGCCGGCGGCCTTGCCGCCCTTGTCGGCGGCCTTGTCGCCACCCTTGCCACAGGCAGCCAGCGAGAGCGAGAGCGAGAGCATGATCGTGAGCGAGCGCTTCATGGGGTCCATTCCTCCGTGCGGGCGGCTTAAGCAGCGTCCGTGCCACGCGTGACCTCACGCGGA
>DASZXE010000668.1:0-9933 GCA_035546475.1 Kofleriaceae bacterium | reverse complement strand
GGTGCCGGCGCCGGCGCGGGCGCGAGCGCGGGCGCCGCCACCGCCGCGCCGCCCGCGAAGGTCCCCGACTTCGCCGCCGAGGTCCGCGCCGCCGCGGCGCGCGCCACCGACGGCCGCTTCGGTCCGCGCAAGGTCTTCATCGCCAGCCTGTGGCGCGATCACGCCTTCCGCGACCTCTCGCTCGACGACTTCAAGGCGCGGCTGCTCGCGGCGCACCGCGGCGGCGCGCTCACCCTCGCCCGCGCCGATCTGGTGGCCGCGATGGACCCCGACCTCGTCCGCGACTCCGAGCTCGCGCACGGCGACAGCCGCTACCACTTCGTCGAGGCGGAGGCGCCATGAGCCCGGACCCCGCCGCAGCCGACGGCGATCCGCGCATCGCGGCCTTCTGCCGCGCCGACGGCCCCGAGGTCTTCTCGTCGATCGCCCACGGCGCGCAGCTCTTCGAGCGCGACCCGTTCGACGTCGAGTCGATCCATGCCGAGGCCCGCGTCGTCTTCCAGCGCCAGCTCGACTACGCCACCCGCCCCGCGCTCCACCAGGGCGGCGCCGGCCGCACGCTGCTCGTCCTCGGCGTCGCCGGCAGCGGCAAGACGCACCTCATGCGCGCGTTCCGCACGCGCGTGCACGAGCAGGGCTACGGCTACGTCGGCTACCTGCAGATGTCGTCGGACGTCGGCGACTACGCCCGCTACGTGCTCACCAAGCTGGTCGACTCGCTCGACCGGCCGTACGACGCGCCCGAGCGGCCGCACACCGGCCTCGTCTACCTGTCGAACGGCCTCGCCGATCACCGCGACGTGCTGTCCGCCGACGAGCGCGAGCGGCTGCGCGCCGGCGAGCTCGAGGGCGACGCGCTCGCCGCCTTCGTCGGCCGGCTCGTCGATCGGCTGGTGCAGACGCCCGAGCTGGCGTCGGTCGACACCGACCTCGTGCAGGCGCTCTTGCTCCTCCAGCGCGGCGACCCGGCGATCCACCGGCGCGTCGTCAAGTTCCTCCGCTGCGAGTCGCTCACCTCGTACGAGCAGGCGCTGCTCGGCGGGCTGGCCCCGCGGCTCGCCCCCGAGGATCCGGCGCGCACGATCGTCCAGCTCGGGCAGCTCGCCTACCAGCTCCAGCTCGCGGCGCTCGTCCTGCTGATCGATCAGATCGAGGACGCCATCCCCGATCCGCGCGGCCACGAGCGGATCCAGCGGGCGTTCGACACCGTCCGCAAGATCACCGACGAGCTGCCGTCGGCGATCGCGGTCGTCGCCTGCCTCGAGGACGTCTACGACCAGGTCCGCTCGCGGCTGACCGCGTCGCTGGTCGATCGCCTCGAGCGCGAGCCGGAGCCGGTCCGCCTGACCGCGAGCCGCGGCCGCGCCGAGATCGAGCTGATGCTCGCGCGCCGCCTCCAGTACCTGTACGAGGAGTCCGACGTCGCCTGGCGCGAGGAGGAGCCGCTGTTCCCGTTCCGGCCCGAGGACCTCGGCGAGCTGGTCCACAAGCGGGCCCGCGACTGCCTCGCCTACTTCCACCGCTACCGCGAGCGCTGCATCCGCGCCGCGGCGCTCGTCGAGCCGGAGGCCGCGGCGCCCGCGCCGGGGCCGACCGCAGCCACCGCGGCGCCCGCGCTCGACGACCTGACCCGCGCGTGGAACGACACGGCCGTCCAGGGCGCCGAGGTCCCCGACGACGACGTCGAGCTGCTCCGGGTGCTCGAGCGCGGCGTGCGCGCCTGCGCCGAGGAGCTGGCGATCGAGCTGCCGACGACGCTCGACGAGCGCGCGCGGCCGCCGCGGCTGACGATCGCGCCGCCCGGCCTGCGCCGGCGCATCGTCGAGCTCTGCAACCGCGGGCCGCAGGGTGGCCACCTCGGCCGGCAGATCGCCGGCCTGCGCGCGCTGGCCGCGCCGGACGTCGTCCCGGTCGCGCTGCGCAGCACCGCCTTCGCGTTCGGGCCTCGCTCCGACATCAACCGGCAGCTCGGCGAGCTGATCGCCGCCGGCGGCCGCGCGATCGTCGTCCTCGACGGCGACCTGCGCGCGATCGCCGCCCACGCCGGGTTCCTGCGCGCGCACGCCGGCCATGCCCAGCTCGCGAGCTGGCGGGCGACGGCGCGGCCGATGGCCGAGCTCGAGCTGTTCCGCGAGCTGCTCGACCTCGACCAGCTCGCCGCGCGTCCGCCGGCCCCGCCGTCGCCGCCGCCGCCGCCGGCGGTCGCCGCGGCGCCGGCACCGCCACCACCGGCGGCCGCCCGCTCGGCGCGCACGACCCTGCCGCCCGTCGAGCGCGACCTCCACGTCGGCACGCTCGCCGGCCCGCGCGCCGAGGCGGTGACGCTCGATCCCGAGCGGCTCAAGGTCCACGCCGCCTTCCTCGGCACGACCGGCAGCGGCAAGACGACCGTCGCGCTCAACCTCGTCGAGCAGCTCCTCGCCCGCGGCGTCTCGGCGGTGCTCGTCGATCGCAAGGGCGACCTCGCGCGGTACGCGAGCGCCGCCTGGTGGGACGAGCAGCTCATCGATCCGGATCGCGGCCTCCGCAAGCAGGCGCTGCGCGGCCGCGTCCACGTCGACCTCTTCACGCCCGGCTCCGCCGCCGGCCGGCCGCTGCGGATCCCGATCGTGCCGGCCGGGATGCCGGAGATGAGCACCGACGAGCGCGAGCTCGCCGCCGGCTCCGCCGCCGCCGGCCTGGCGGCGATGATCGGCTACGGCAAGAGCGAGGGCCACCGCAAGCGGATGGCGATCCTCAAGAAGGCGATCGAGCTGCACGCCGACGCCGCCGGGGCGACGCTCGCCGACCTGCAGGAGACGATCGCGCGGCCGGATCCGCAGCTCCTCGCGGCGGTCGGCAACCTGACGCGCCACTTCAGCGCGGTCGCCGAGGACCTCGACACGCTGGCGATCAGCCGCGGCGCGCTGCTCACCGGCGACGGCGAGCCGCTCGACGTCGCGCGCATGCTGGCGCCGACCGCCGGTGGCCGCAGCCGGCTCACGATCATCAGCGCCGTCGCGATGACGGATGTCGGCGTGCTGCAGTTCTTCGTCGCGCGGCTGCTGGTCGAGCTGGCGCGCGCGGTGCGGCGCAACCCGCACCCGAGCCTGCGTGCGGTCGCGCTGTTCGACGAGGCGGACAGCTACATCCCGGCGATCGCGGCGCCGCCGACCAAGGAGCCGATGTTCGACCTGCTGCGCCGCGCGCGCGCCGGCGGCCTCGGCGTCTTCCTCGCGACCCAGAACCCCGGCGATCTCGACTATCGCGCGCGCGACAACATCTCGACCTGGCTCATCGGCCGCGTCGCGCAGGAGCGGGCGATCGACAAGATGCGGCTCCTGCTCGGCGACTATCCCGACGTCGCGGCGCGGCTGGCGCAGCAGACGACCGGCAGCTTCTTCCTGCTCAACCCGGAGCTGTCGCGCCTGCCGCGCGAGCTGCGCGCCGGGCCGTCGCTCATGAAGACCGAGCAGCTCCAGGAGCACGAGCTCGCGGCGATCGCCCGTGCCACCGCCTCGCGCTGACGTCAGGGCAGCGAGGCATCGGCGCGCCGCGAGGCGGGCGTGGCGGTGGCGACGACGGCGCCGTCACGGGCGAGGACGCACGAGCCGCCCTGTCCGGCCAGCCGGACGACGCCGGGCGCCCAGTTGGCGTTGACGACGGCGACGTCGAAGCGGGCGGCGAGCGCGCGCAGGAGCGGCAGGCGCGTGTGGCGGCGGTCGACCCACGCCGACGGGAAGAGCAGCAGGTCGGCGGCGGCGAGCACGTCCGCGGCCTCGTCGGGCAGGAAGTGGAGATCGAAGCAGGTCGCGATCGTGACGGTGCGATCGCCGATCGTCACCAGCGGATGGGCGCCGTCGCCCGGCGTCGCCCACGTCTCCGGGATCCACGGATGCCGCTTGCGGTAGACGAAGGTGCGCGCGCCGGAGGGCCCGAAGCCGACCATGCTGTTGAAGCACGCGTCGCCGGCGCGCTCGACGAGCGGCGCGACGAGGTGCACGCGGTGGCGCGCGGCCAGCGCCGCCAGCGCCTGCGCGGTCGGCCCGTCGACGTCCTCGGCGAACACGCTCGCGTCGAAGTCGCCCTCCGGCGACACGTAGCCGGTCAGCGCCGCCTCCGGCAGGAGCACCAGCTCCGTCGCCGGGCCGCGCGCCAGCCACGCGTCCACCTCGGCCAGCGCCTCGCGCGGCGCGCCCCACCGCGCCGGCAGCTCGATGGCGGTGACGTGCATCTCGTTCAGCGTAACCCGCCGCCCGCGGCGACGTGACCGTCGCGCCGAAGGGTGCGGAAGTGCTATTCAACGGCGGCCCCGGCATGGACGGGGCGTCTCGCGCGTTCTCTCCGCCAAGAGGAACGATAGAGGAAACGATGTTCCGCAAGCCTGACACCAAGATCCACTTCGTCGGCATCGGCGGCATGGGCATGTGCGGCCTCGCCGAGGTGCTCGCCAACATGAGCTACAAGGTGTCGGGCTCCGATCTCAACGACACCGAGATCACCCGCCACCTCGCGGGCATCGGCTGCACGGTCAAGCAGGGGCACCGCGCCGACCACGTCTCCGACGCCGACGTCGTCGTCGTGTCGTCGGCGATCAAGGACTACAACCCCGAGGTCGAGGCGGCGCGCGCGCGGCAGATCCCGGTCATCCCGCGCGCCGAGATGCTCGGCGAGCTGATGCGGATGAAGTTCGGGATCGCCGTCGCCGGCGCCCACGGCAAGACGACGACGACGACGATGATCCACACGGTGCTGATGGCCGCCGGCATGGACCCGACCGCCGTCATCGGCGGCCGCGTCAACTCGCTCGGCCTCGCCAACGCGCGCTGGGGCAAGAGCGACTACCTGGTCGCCGAGGCCGACGAGAGCGACGGCTCGTTCCTGACCCTGTCGCCGACGCTCGCGGTCGTCACCAACGTCGACGCCGAGCACCTCGATCACTACGGCACCTACGACAACGTCAAGAAGGCGTTCGCGGCGTTCTGCAACCGCGTGCCGTTCTACGGCATGAGCGCGCTCTGCCTCGACAACCCGGGCGTGCAGGAGGTGGTGCCGCAGCTCACCAAGCGCTTCACCACCTACGGCGTCAGCGCGCAGGCGACCTACCGCGCGCGCAACCTCCGCCACGACGGGCTCACGACCCGCTTCGTCGCCTGGCGCAAGGCCGACGAGCTCGGCGAGGTGGTGCTGCCGATGCCCGGCCACCACAACGTGCTGAACGCGCTCGGCGTCCTCGCGATCGCCGACTTCCTCGAGGTCCCGTTCGCGACCTACGTCGCGGCGCTCGCCAAGTTCGAGGGCATCCAGCGCCGGTTCACCGTGCGCGGCGAGGTCGGCGGCATCACCGTCGTCGACGACTTCGGCCACCACCCGACCGAGGTGCGCGCGACGCTGTCCGGCGCGCGGGCGGCGTTCGCCGGCCGGCGCATCGTCGCCGCGTTCCAGCCGCACCGCTTCACCCGCACGCGCGATCAGTTCGCCGAGTTCGCCCGCTCCTTCTACGACGCCGACAAGGTCGTCATCTGCGACATCTTCGCGGCCGGCGAGAAGCCGATCGACGGCATCAGCTCGCAGGCGCTGGTCAAGGCGATCCAGGAGGCGGGCCACAAGGACGTCACCTACGTGGCGCGCCGCGAGGACGTCGCCGCGTGGATGGCGGAGCAGGCGCGCGGCACCGACCTGCTGATCACGCTCGGCGCCGGCAACATCCAGCTCTCGTGCAACGAGGTCATCGAGCTGCTGGAGAAGACGCGCGGCCCGGCCAGCAAGAAGAACCCGGTGCGGATCTGACGCGACGCGAGGGCCAGCCGCGAGGCGTGGGGGACTCGAGCGTGGCGAGGACAGGGGCATCCCCACGACGAGGCGGCCGAGCGCGCAAGGCGCGCGAGCCGGCCCGAGGACACTGATGATGATGAACGACGAGCTGCTGATCGGCGACGAGGAGGTCGGGGCCGACGACGTCCTCGACACGGCGGTCGCGAACCCGCGCTCGATCGTCGACGACGCCGCGCGGGCGGCGCTGCGCGAGCTGCTCCCCGGCGACCTCCGCTTCGACGAGCCGATGCGTCGCCACACGACGGCGAAGATCGGCGGCCCCGCCGACGTGTTCGCGATGCCGTCGTCGATCGAGCGGCTCGAGGCGCTGGTCCGCTGGTGCGCGGCGCGCGGGCTGCCGGTCACCGTCGTCGGCGGCGGCTCGAACCTGCTCGTGCGCGACGCCGGCGTGCGCGGCGTGGTGCTCAACACCGGCCGGCTGCGCGCGATCGCGCTCACCTCGCCGACGACGATCGAGGTCGAGGCCGGCGTGTCGACCGGCAAGGTGCTGTCGCTCGCGACGCGCCACGAGCTGGGCGGCGTCGAGTTCCTCGGCGGCGTGCCCGGCTCGATCGGCGGCGGCCTGATCATGAACGCGGGCACCTACCTCGGCGAGCTCACGAACGTGACGACCTGGGTCGAGAGCGTGCGGCTCGCCGACGGCGTGCGGGTGCGCCGCGACCACGACGCCTGCGGCTTCCGCTACCGGGCCAGCGACCTGCCGCCGACGGAGGTCGTCGTGCGCGCCGCGCTCGAGCTCCGGCCGCGGCCGCGCGCCGACATCGACGCCGACGTGAAGGGCCTGCGCGCGCGGCGGGCGGCGCGTGAACCGAAGCGGGTGGCGTCGAACGGCTCGACGTTCAAGAACCCGCCGGGCGACTTCGCCGGGCGGCTGATCGAGGCCGCCGGCTGCAAGGGCTGGCGCGAGGGCGACGCGGTCTGCTCGCCGGTGCACGCCAACTGGCTCGTCAACGTCGGCGCCGCGCGCTGCGCCGACATGCTCGCGCTGATCGAGCGGGTGCGCGCCCGCGTCGTCGAGGCGCACGGCGTCCGCCTCGACCTCGAGGTCAAGGTGATCGGAGAGGAACTGCCATGAGGGCCGGCCGCGAGGAGTGGGGCGGCGAGCGAAGCGAGCGTCGGGGTAGCGCCCACGACGAAGTGGCCGAGCGTGCGAAGCGCGCGAGCAGGCCCGAAGGAGAACCATGATCGAGTCGTTTCGCGGCGTGCGCATCGCCGTGCTCATGGGCGGACTGTCGGCGGAGCGAGAGGTGTCGCTCAAGACCGGGGCGGGCGTGCTCGCCGGCCTGCAGGAGCTCGGCTACGACGCGATCGGCGTCGACTGGCGCGCGGGGACCAACCTGGCAACCGCGCTCGCCGACGCCGGCGCCCAGGTCGTGTGGAACGCGCTCCACGGCACCTACGGCGAGGACGGCGCGGTGCAGGGCCTGTGCACCTGCCTCGGGCTGCGCTGCACCGGCTCTGGCATCCTCGCGAGCGCGCTCGCGATGGACAAGGTCGCGTCGAAGCGGATCTTCGAGAGCCACGGCATCCCGACGCCGCGCTGGCGCCTGTTGCCGGCGGCGGGCGCCGGACCCGCCGACGGCAGCGACGGCCCGGCCGCGCTCGCCGACTGGCCGCTGCCGATGGTCGTCAAGCCGGCCGACGAGGGCAGCTCGGTCGGCGTCACGATCGTCGACGAGCCCGGCCAGGTCGCGGCCGCCGTCGCGCTGGCGCGCACGTTCCACGGCCCGGTGCTCGTCGAGGAGTACATCGCCGGCACCGAGGTCTTCGTCGGCATCGTCGACGGCGACGTGCTCGGCTCCGTCGAGGTGCGGCCGGCGACGCGCTTCTACGACTACGAGGCGAAGTACCTGCGCAACGACACGCAGTACCTGCTGCCACCGGAGCTGCCGGGCGACGTGATCGCCGCCGCCGAGAAGGAGGCCCTGGCCGCCTACGAGGCGCTCGGCTGCAGCGGGCACTCGCGGCCCGACCTGCGCATCGATCGCGACGGGCGGCCGTTCGTCCTCGAGGTCAACACGCTGCCCGGCATGACGGCGACGAGCCTCCTGCCGAAGATCGCGAAGCGCGCCGGCCTGTCGTACCCGGCGCTGTGCGAGCGCATCCTGGCGTCGGCGAGGTAGCATGCGCGCGGCCGCCGTCGCGCTCGCCGTGGTCGTCGCGCTGCTCGCGTGCAACCACGCGCGGCCGCGGCCGGCGGCGGTGCTGTCGAACCGGGCCTCGTCCGGAGCCCGGACGACCTTCGCCGTGCCGCGCGGCCCGGTGACGGCGAGGGCGCTCACCGCCTTCTTCCGCCGGCGGTTCCCCGCCGCGGTCGCCGACGGCACGCTCACGATCGAGAGCGACGACGGCAGCATCGCCGACGAGGTGATCGAGGAGCTGCGGATCGTCGGCATCCGCGACATGAGCGAGGTGCCGTCGCTGGTGCCGGACGACTTCGAGCGCCGCGGCCTCGGCGCGATCAAGGCGTCGCCGACGCCCAGCGAGAACCTGACCGGCCTGCTGCGCGACCTGATGATCATCCGCGACGCGCGCGGCTACTTCGGGAAGGCGTGGCGGCACGCGTGGGCGGCGACCGGCGCGGGGGACTTCCCGGCGCCGCTCGCCTACGGGCTCGACCTCGGCATCCTGCGCGAGTACGGCGTCTTCACGCCCGACACGCCGTGAGCGGGTCCGCGATCGCGCGCGCGGTGGCGAGGCCGGCGGGCTTGTCCGGGTTCCGGACGAGGTGGACGGCGGCGATCCGCCCGTCGACGAGATCGAGGGCGAGCACCGAGTCGACGGCGCCGCCCGGCTCGCGCAGCACGAGCGCCGGCAGGCCGTGGAGCGTCGCCGTGACGGCACCAGCCCGGCCGCGCGGCCCCGGGTGCTCGCGAACTTCGCCCGTCAGTGCGGCAGCCCTCCGCCGCTGCCGCTCACGCTGTAGCCGAACAGGCCCCAGATGCCCTGGGTGACGCTCGCGCCGGCCGCCGCCGGGTTCACGTTCGAGCCGGTCGCCCAGTTGTAGAGGTCGATGCCGGGCGCGGTGACCGTCGTCGTGAGCCAGCCGGCCGCCGCGGTCACGCCGTTGGCCAGCGTGTAGCTGCTGAAGCCGAGCGGCTGCGTCGCCGCATCGAGGTAGCCGTGGTTGGCGTCGTACTGGAGCTGCGCCTCGGCGGCCTGGTAGTCGTGGTCGGCGCCGAACTGCTGCGCGCCCGGGAACGCGCCGGCGGCCTCGTACGGCCCGGCCTGCTCCTGGCCGTTCGGCCCGACGGTGTTCTGGCCGGTGGCGAGCCGATCGGCGTTGTACTGCTGGTAGTCGTGGAGGAACTGCTGGTCGCCCTGCGCGCCGGGGGCGTAGTCGCCGCGGTCGGGCGCGGTGTAGACCTCCGGCGTCGCCGACGTGTGGCCGTCGGGGTACGTCGTCAGCGTGCTGCCGTCGTCGAAGTGCTGGACGGTCGGCGCCTCCGATTGCGACGGATAGAAGCCCTCGGCGGCCCACGGGGTCGGCTCGGGGCCGTGGTAGGGATCGGCGGGCGCGCTGGTGGCGGAGGTGTGGCCGTCGGCGTAGGTGGTGAGCGAGCTGCCGTCGTCGAAGTGCTGGACGTTCGAGACGTCGGAGCCGGCGGGCGGGTAGAAGCCCTCGGCGGCCCACGGGGTCGGCTCCATGGCGTTCTGCGCGGAGGCGACGAAGCCGCTGTCGCCGTGGCCGATCAAGGCGCCCCAGTCGTTGTGGTCGCCGCCGTTGTCGATGCCGGCGCCGGAGGTGCTGCCGGCGTCGCCGAACGTGCTGCCGGCGTCGTGGCCGGTGTCGGCGAAGACGTCGCCGAAGTCGTCGGCGTCGACGTGTCCGGCGTCACCACCGGCGTCACCACCCGCGTCGCCGCCGTAGTCGTGGCCCGCGTCGCCACCACCCGCGTCCCCGCCGACGTCGTGGCCCGCGTCGCCACCACCCGCGTCGACATGCCCGGCGTCACCGGCGCTGTGATCGGCGCCACCTCCGTCGTCATCACCACCACCGCCGCCGTGGTCGCCACCTCCTCCGTGGTCACCGCCGCCTCCGAAATCTCCGCCGCCGCCGAAGTCTCCCCCGCCGAAGTCTCCCCCGCCGAAGTCTCCGCCACCCTCGTCGTCGCCTCC
>DASZXE010000667.1:0-6399 GCA_035546475.1 Kofleriaceae bacterium | reverse complement strand
ATCTCATCGACTTCTACGCCCGCCACCGCTGCGACTCCTACCAGTTCCCCATGAGTTACAAGGCCTTCGAGAAGCAGGACGAGCGCCCCCTCCCCGCCACCGGCGACTGACCCTCCGCCGCGCGCTCGCCCGCCCGCCCTGCGGGGAACGAGGCGCGCCCGCGACGGTGACGATTATAGAGCCGTCGGTCGCCGAGCACCGTCGGGCGGAGCCGCGGCTCGGCGGCGCTCGAAGTCGTCACGGGTCGTCACCAGGCGCGGCTCCAGCCGACCGTCACCGCGCCCCGATCCGCCGAGGCGGTCGGGCCGCCGCTCCTCTTCACCCGATGGAAGAAGTAGGGCACCGCGAAGCCGACCGCCGAGCCGACCACGGCGCCCGTCATCACGTCGGTGAAGTAGTGGCGATCACCGGCAATGCGCAGATAGCCGGTCGCACCCGCGAGCACCAGCCCGGACGTCCACACTGCGGGTGCCCAGCGGTAGCCACGCAGCGTCGAGACCGTGCCGGCGGAAACCGCCAACGCGAAGGCAAGTTTCGTGTGGCCCGAGTAGAACGAGGTGTTGGCGTCGTTCGCTGGATAGGCGCGGCCATCGTGGATGAGGGGGCGCTCGCGAGCGACCGCGAACTTGACGACCTGGTTGAGGTCGACGGCGAGCACGGTGGACTCGAGGATGACCAGCGCGTCGGGGGCCCACTCGTCCGAGCGACCGTCGTGGCGGGCCGCCAGCGCCGTGACGCCGAGCGCGACGGTGGGAACCAGCACGAAGCCGGTGACCGAGCTCGCCTGGCTGGCAGCATCGAGATCATGCCAGCGCAACGCGTCGCGCACGCCGGCATCGACCGCGTTCAGGTGGAGCGTCGCGCCGCCATCGCACCACCGACACGTCGTCGACGCGAGGTCATCCTTGAGCACGGTATCGGTCGTCGCGAACGCGAGGGCGCCCACGAGCGTGATCGCGCCATCGACCTTCCAATCGTAGTCGAGGGTCGCGGACGCCGGTTCGGCGTGGGCGCGGGGTGCAGCGCACGAGAGCAGGAGCACGAGGGCTCCGACGCGAACGACATGACGGTGCCGGTCAGGATCGATCATGGTGTCCTCGCCAGGGTCGGGACACGAGCAAGAGCGCGACGGCCGCCGCCGCCGTGATGCCGCCGAACCAGAACGGTGCGTCGGGCCCGACCCGATCCCACAGCACGCCTGCGACGACGCTGCTGGCGAGCGTGACGGCGCCGGAGGCCATGTAGAAGATGCCCAGCGCGAGCCCTCGACGCTCGCGGGGCGCGTGATCGGCAAGCAGCGCCTTCCCGACGCCGTCTGTCAGCGCGATGTACGCGCCGTACACGGCGAGCAACGGCCAGATCGCGGTGGCGCCCGCTCGAGCCAGCCCGAGATAGACCACGGCGTAGATCGCCCAGCCGAGCCCCATCACCGGCCAACGGCCGATCCGATCGCTCAGCACGCCCGCGGGGTATGACAGCGCGGTGTAGACGAAACTGAAGAGGGCGTAGATCAGCACGACCTCCCAGGGCGCGAGGCCGACCTGGCTGGCGCGCAGCAGCAGGAACGTGTCGCTGCTGTTCGCCAGCGAGAACACCAGCAGGAGCGCCATCACGAGCCAGTAGCGGCGTGACAGGCTGCGCATTCCGGTGGCGATGGACTCGGTCGGTGCGCCTTCGGCACGCATCGGCTGCGGCGGCTCGCGCAGCAGGAAGGTGAAGAACAAGGCGGCCAGGCCCAGCCCGGCGGCGATGGCGAAGATGATCCGGAACGCGGTCGCGCTGTGCTCCGACTGGGTGGCCGAGGCACCCTTGACCGGCGAACCACTCAGCCACCACAACAACAGCGCCGACAGCAGGACGCCGACCACCGCGCCCGCGCTGTCCATCGTGCGGTGCAGGCCGAAGGCGCGCCCACGATCGGCCGGTGTCGTCGTGTCCGCGATCAGCGCGTCGCGCGGGCTCGACCGGATGCCCTTGCCGATCCGGTCGACGGTGCGTCCGATCAACACCATCGGCCATGACACCGCGGCGATGAGCAGCCCCTTGCCGAGCACCGGCAGGCCGTAGCCCCACTGGACGTACGGGACCCGCCGGCGAAACCGATCGCTGCGCCATCCGACCCAGGCTGACAGGAGCGCCACCACGCCCTGCGCCACACCCTCGACCCAGCCGAGCGACGTCGCCGTTGCGCCGAGGACGACCACCATGAACAGCGGCAGCAGCGGATAGATCATCTCGCTGGAGACGTCGTTGAAGAACGACACCCAGCCCAGCACGATGACCTCGCGGGACAACCGTCCGGGCTTCTCGAGCGTGGGGGTCAAGATGGCGACTCCTGCTGGAGCACCGAGGTCACGCACGTCCTACGGCGCCCGGGTGGGCTCTTCGTAGGAGTCATTGGCACCATCCCGCAGGCGGCGCGGATCTCGGCGGACTCCTCCGCCATCGTTTGCGTGGCGGACAGGTTCGGCTGGGGTGGCCGGGATGTCAAGGAGTCGGCACCAGCGCCGCCGGCCCGTGCTCGGCGCGGCTGGCGCCGGCCCGGGTGTGCGTGCTAGTGGTCGCCTGCACGAGGCGGTGGAGTCCGCCGTAACCGCCGCACCCTCCGGTGAGGCCAATGACTCCTGCGGTACGAGGACGAACCGTGGGAACCATCAGCAAGAACGTCGACCTTCCGCCGGTCGCGGCCGACGGCGAGCCGCGCCTGGGCTCGCTCGCAAGGCTGGCGCGCGACATCGGAGCCGCGGAGGTCGCCGCGGATGCCGAGGCGCTGGCCGAACGCGTCGCGGACGGACGCTTCTACGTCGCCTGCGTCGGCCAGTTCAAGCGCGGCAAGTCGACGCTCCTGAACGCGCTGGTTGGCCGCGCGGTGTTGCCCGCCGGGGTGGTGCCGGTGACGGCGGTCGTCACCGTCGTCCGTCACGGACCGCGCCTCGGGGCACGGATCCGGATCGGCGGGGCCTGGCATGACATCGCCCCGGGCGACCTCGTGGCCTACGTCTCGGAAGCGCACAACCCGGGCAACGAGAAGGGCGTCGTCGCCGCCGAGGTCTTCGCACCGAGCCCGTTGCTGGTGAACGGCATGTGCCTGGTCGATACGCCCGGGATCGGCTCGGTCTTCGCGGCGAACACCGAGGCGACCCGCGCGATCGTCCCGCACATCGACGCCGCGCTGGTCGTGCTCGGTGGCGATCCGCCGATCTCCGGTGACGAGCTGGCGCTGGTCGCCGACCTCGGGCGCCAGGTGCAACACCTGGTGGTCGTCCTCAACAAGGCGGATCGTCTCGCCGACCATGATCGCGACGAGGCTCGGGCCTTCACGGCCCGCGTCCTCGAGCAACGGCTCGGGCGGCCGGTGGGCGCGATCCTCGACCTCAGCGCCACCGAGGCGCTCGCCGGGGGCCGCTCGTACGATTTCGAACGGCTGACGACGCAGCTGGCCAGCCTCGCGCGCGACGCGGGCGCCGACCTCGTGCGGGCCGCCGGTGACCGCGGTGCCGCCTGGCTGGCGCGGAGGTTGCGCGCGGAGCTCGATGAGGAGCGCGACGCGCTCGCCCGTCCGCTCGCCGAGACCACGGCCCGCGTCGAGGCGCTCACCGCCGCGGTCACGGCCGCCGAGCGGTCGCTCGCCGATCTTGCGCCGCTGTTCGAGGCCGAGCAGGCCCGGATCTCCCGGTGCCTCGACGAGGCACGCGCGCGATACCTCGCCGACACGATCCCTCGCGCGATCGCCGAGTTGAAGGCCGGGCTGGCGAGGTCACCGCGCCGCGGTGCTCGGCTCCGGCGGGAGAGCATCGCCCTCGCCCAGGCGACGGCCCGGGCGGCGCTCGAGCGCTGGCGCCAGGTCGAACAGCCGGCGGCCGAGGCACTGTATGGACAGGCGGCGGCGAGGTTCGTGTCGATCGCGAACGACTTCCTGCAACGGCTGGCGGCCGCGGCCGGGCTCGACGGCCTGCCCGCCGAGGTCCCGCCCGAGACCGGCTTCCGCGCGCGCAGCGAGCTGTACTACACCGAGATGCTCGTCCTCGCCCGACGCGGACCGGGCACGGCGATCCTCGATGCGATCGGCCCCGGCTCGCGGCGCCGGCGCGCGATCGAGCAGGACGCGGCCGGGTACCTCACGACGCTGCTCGAGACCAACACCTCACGCATCGTCGGCGATCTGCGCGAGCGCGTGCTGGTCAGCCGGCGCGGGCTCGAGACCGCGCTGCGCGCGACCTTGCGGGCTGCGATCACCGCCGCCGAGCGCGCGCGCACCCGCGCCGTGGCCGCCCGCACCGCGGGAGCCGACCACACGGCCGCGGCGGTCGAGCGCGTCGACCGCTGGCGCGCGGCGCTCGCCGAGCTCGTCCCCTCCGGCGACCGCCGCCGACCATGAGCCCCACCGCCGGCGCCGCGGATCCACGTCACAGGCGTTCGAGGGCCTCGAGATCGGAGCTCACGTCGGCCACCGGCCGGCCGGCCCGAAGGGTCCGCGGCCTGCGTAGTGCGCGTCGGCCCCGAGCTCCTCCTCGATGCGAAGCAGCTGGTTGTACTTGGCGACGCGTTCGCCGCGGCACGGCGCGCCGGTCTTGATCTGGCCGGCGCGGGTCGCGACCGCGAGGTCGGCGATGAAGTCGTCGCCGGTCTCTCCGGACCGGTGGCTGATCACTGTGCCGTAGCCGGCGCGCTTCGCCTCGGCGATCGCGTCCAGCGTCTCGGTCAGCGTCCCGATCTGGTTCAGCTTGATGAGCGCCGCGTTCGCGACCTTCTGCTCGATCGCCTGCCGGATGATCGCCGGGTTGGTGACGAAGTTGTCGTCGCCGACCAGCTGGACGCGCGCGCCCAGACGCTCGGTCACCAGCCGCCAACCTTCGTCGTCGCCCTCGGCCATGCCGTCCTCGAGCGACGCGATCGGGTACTGCGTCACCCACGACTCCCAGAGCTCGACCATCTCCGCGGCGGTGCGCGGCGCCGCCCCCGACTTGCGGAACTGGTAGCGGCCGCCTTCGAAGAGCTCGCTGGCGGCGGCGTCGATCGCGAGCACGACGTCGCGGCCGGCGGCCAGCCCGGCCTGGCGGATCGCCTCGAGCACCACCTCCACCGCCTCGACATCGGAGCGGAGGTTCGGCGCGAAGCCGCCCTCGTCGCCGACGGCGGTGCCCAGGCCCCGCGCCCGCAGCACGCCCTTGAGCGCGTGGTAGGTCTCGACGCCCCAGCGCAGCGCCTCGGCGTACGACGGCGCGCCGACCGGCGCGACCATGAACTCCTGCACGTCCACGCTGTTGTCGGCGTGCGCGCCGCCGTTGAGCACGTTGAACATCGGCACCGGTAGCAGGTTCGACGTGGGGCCGAGGTGACGGAACAGCGACACGCCCGCGCTGGCCGCGGCCGCGCGCGCCACGGCCAGCGACACGCCGAGGATCGCGTTGGCGCCGAGTCGTCGCTTGTCGGGCGTGCCGTCGAGCGCACACAGGGTGGCGTCAAGCCCTGCCTGATCGAGCGCCGACATCCCGACCACCTTGCCGGCGATCTCGCCGTCGACGTGTCCGATCGCGTTGCGCACGCCTTTGCCGCCGTACGCGGGAGCCTGGCGGCCGTCGCGGAGCTCGACCGCCTCGCGGCTGCCGGTCGATGCGCCGGAGGGCACCGCGGCCCGGCCTCGCGATCGGTCGGAGAGGACGACGTCGACCTCGAGCGTGGGGTTTCCGCGCGAGTCGAGGATCTGACGAGCGTGCACGGACTGGATCGCGGGCATGGTCTCTCCGTTCAAGGCAGGGCGCCGCGGAGCCGGAGCTCCGCGTCGCAGGTGAGGGTGGCGACGTGGAGGCGATCGCCTCGCCAGTAGGATGGATCGCGCGCGAGCGCCGCCGCCACGACCACCAGGCCCGGACGCCCGCGTGCGGCGAGCAGGAGGGCGCGCTCCTGCTCGGCGTCCAGCGCCGCGAGCCGACCAGCCAGGAGACGACGCAGCGCACCTGAGCGCGTCGTGGGCATCGCGACCTCGTGGTTGCTCAGGCACCAGCGCCGGAGGCGCGCGTGCTCCCGCGGGTGGTCGACATCGACCGCGAACAGGACGCCGAGGTCCCCGCCGCGCAGCGTGCGCAGCGCCGTCTTCATCGGCGCGGTCACCGTGGTGACGTGATCGAGGAGCAGGACCGAAGGCCGGGGGCCGCGGCCGAGCGCCTCACGCACGTGTCCGAGCGACGCGGTCGCTGCGCTGGCGGCGCAGGCGCGCCCGCGCGCGACCAGCGTGGTCCGCACCGCGGCGAGCAACCGCGACTTGCCGAGGCCGCGCGGGCCGTGAAGGACGACGTGCTCCCCGGCGAGCAGTCGTTCGACGAGCGGTTCGAGGAGTCTGGACATGACGATCCTGCGCGAGGCAGGAGTCATTGGCCGTCGCAGCGACGGCGGTTACGG
>DASZXE010000666.1:0-6584 GCA_035546475.1 Kofleriaceae bacterium | reverse complement strand
GGCGTTCGGCGTCACGACCGTGTCGGTCGGCAGGAACGCCGCCCCGGTCCGCGGCGGCGGCGCCGCGAGGCGCGCCGCCGGCGGCGCCGTCCCCGCGGCGTGCCCGACCCGCGGCAGGTCGAACGCGCTCCGCCGCGGCGGCGACGACGTCATCACCGTGCGGTCGACCGACTCCACGCCCTCGTCGCGGCTCGGCCAGGTGAACACGCCGGGCACATCGTCGCCGAGGCCCCACTCGCGCGGCGGCGTGGCGATCGCCGTCTTCACCGCCGCGAACGCCTGGTCGACCGACGACGACAGCGCCTTGTCGACCTCGATCACCACCTCGGCCGCGCTGACCGACGCCTCGAGCGGCTCGCGCTCGCTCGGCACCAGGCCGGGCGCGAGCGCGGCGAGCGCGATCACCGCGGTGTCGTGGTTCTCGAGGTGCGCCCACGGCAGCGGCCGCGAGCCGAACAGCTCCGCCATGAACCGCCGCAGCACCGCGGGCCCGGTCGGCAGCCCGAGCCGCGCCGCGACCGCCGCCAGCTCGTCGGCCAGCTCGGCCGCGCTCTGCGGCCGGTCCTCGGGCGAGCGCTCGAGCGCGTGCAGGATCACCTGGTCGATCGCCGGCGGCAGCTCGGCCCGCATCCTCGACGGCGGCGGCACGACGTCGTTGACGATCGCGTGCATCGTCTCGTAGTCGCTGCGCCGCCGGAACAGCCGGCTGCGCGTCACCAGCTCGTAGGCGACGATGCCCAGCGAGAACACGTCGCTGCGCCGATCGACCGGCTGCACGGTGCACTGCTCGGGCGACAGGTACGCGATCTTCCCCTTCACCGTCCCCGACTGCGTCTCGGTCGTGTGGTCGGCGGCCTTGGCGACGCCGAAGTCGACCAGCTTGATCTCACCCTCGTACGAGATCATCACGTTCGACGGCGACACGTCGCGGTGGACGATGCCGAGCGGCACGCCGTTGCGGTCGCGGGTCTCGTGCGCGGCGTGCAGCCCGGTGGCGGCGCCGATCAGCACCGACACGCACACGTCGAGCGGCACCATCACCTGCTGCTTCACCGCGAGCTGGAGCAGGTCGCGCACGTTCTCGCCGTGCACGTACTCCATCGTGTAGTAGTACGAGCTGCCCGCGCGGCCGACGTCGAGCACCTGCGCGATGTTCGGGTGGTGCAGGCGCGACGCGAGCCGCGCCTCGTCGAGGAACATGCCGACGAAGTGCGGGTTGCGCGCCTGCTCCGGCATCACCCGCTTGAGCACGACGTGCGGCGCCGACGGATCGCCGTGCCGCCGCGCGATGAACAGCTCCGCCATGCCACCCGATGCGAGGTGGGTCACCAGCTCGTAGCTGGCCTCGTGACGGGCCGTCGCCGGCCGCGCAGGGTCGAGCGCATCCACGGCCCACCGATCATAAGCGCGAAAGGTGCGCCCCGCGCGCACCCGTTACAGCCCATTACAGCCCCGCGACAGCCCTACATCCGACCACCACCCCGATGCGGCGACCCGCCTGCCGCCGGGGTCGATGGCCTGCTCCACCGGCCGACGCCTGGCCGATCGCCCGCCGCGTCCCCGAGGGCGCGGGGCCTGGAGCGCCGCGATCCGCCGCGTCCCGGAAGGCGCGGGGCCTGGAGAGCTCGAAGCCCGGATCAGGCCTGGAGCCCGGCTCAGGCCTGGAGCGCCGTGATCCCGGGCAGCTCGAGGCCCTGGACGAACTCGAGCGAGGCGCCGCCGCCGGTGGAGACGTGGGTGACCCGGTCGGCCACGCCGGCCGCGACCACCGCCGCCGCGCTGTCGCCGCCGCCGACCACGGTCAGGGCGAGCCGGTTCTCGGCCATCGCCTGCGCCACCGCGAACGTGCCGGCCGCGAAGGTCGGCTTCTCGAACACGCCCATCGGCCCGTTCCAGAAGACCGTCCGCGCGCGGCCGACCGCCGCCCGGAACGACTCGACCGTCTGCGGCCCGATGTCGAGCGCCATCATGTCGGCCGGCACCGCGTCGGTGGCCACCGCGCGGGTCTCGGTCGCGTCGAGGCCGCTCGCGATCACGACGTCGCTCGGCAGGTGGACGGCGACGCCCTTCTCGCCGGCCTTGCGGAGGAACGCCTTCGCCGTCATCAGCTTGTCCGCCTCGACCTTGCTCTTGCCGAGCTCGCGCCCCTGCGCGGCCAGGAAGGTGTTCGCCATCGCGCCACCGATCGCGATCGCGTCGACCCGCGCGAGCAGCGCGTCGAGCACCTCGATCTTGTCGGACACCTTCGCGCCGCCGAGCACGGCCAGGTACGGCCGGTCGACGTCGCCCAGGAGCCGCGACAGGATGTCGATCTCCTTCGCCATCACGAAGCCGGCCCCGCGCTCGCCGACGTACTTGACCATGCCGGCCGTCGAGGCGTGGGCCCGGTGCGCGGTGCCGAACGCGTCGTTGACGTAGACGTCGCAGTACGACGCCAGCGTCCGCGCCAGCCCGTCGTCGTTGGCCTCCTCGCCCGGGTGGAACCGCAGGTTCTCGAGCATGCCGACCTGACCGCCGCGCAGGTCGCCGACCACCTTGCGGGCGCCGTCGCCGACCGGCTCGTCGGCCAGGATGACGTCGACGCCGAGCAGCTCGGCCAGCCGCGCCGCCACCGGCTCGAGCGACAGCTCCGGCTTCACCTTGCCGTCGGGGCGGCCGAGGTGCGAGCCGAGGATGATGCGCGCCTCCCGATCGATCAGGTGGCGGATGGTGGGCAGCACCGCCGTGATGCGCGAGTCGTCGGCGACCCGCTTGTCCTTCGTGAGCGGCACGTTGAGGTCGACGCGGACGAACACCCGCTTGCCCTCGACCGCCAGGTCCTGGACGTGTCGGATACCCTTCGGAAGCGCCATCGCACGAACCCTTTCATGCCAGAGGCAGTGGTGACCCGCGACCGCTGGAGACAGGCCTCCGACCCGACCCGTGACCCGGACGTTCCAGCGTCATGGTTGTACGTTCGCGGCGCCCGGTCGGGGGAGACCCGTCGGAGCGCCATCGCCGCCTGTCAGAGCCGCTCGGCGACGAAGCGGGCGAGGTCGAACAGCCGCTGCGAGTAGCCCATCTCGTTGTCGTACCAGGCGAGCACCTTGACGAGGTCGCCGGCGACGCTGGTGAGCGCGCTGTCGACCGTCGACGAGTGGCGGTCGTCGTTGAAGTCGCACGACACGAGCGGCTCGTCCGACACGGCGAGGATGCCCTTCAGCGGGCCGGCGGCGGCGGCGCGGAACGCGTCGTTCACCTCCTGCGCGGTCGCCTTCTTCTCGAGGCGCGCGGTCAGATCGACGAGCGAGACGTTGGGCGTCGGCACCCGGATCGCCTGGCCGTCGAGCTTGCCCGCCATCGCCGGCAGCACCTCCTTGAGCGCCTTGGCCGCGCCCGTCGTCGTCGGGATCATCGACAGCGCCGCGGCCCGAGCCCGCCGCAGGTCCTTGTGCGGCAGGTCGAGGATCTGCTGGTCGTTCGTGTAGCTGTGGATCGTCGTCATCAGGCCGCTGACGATGCCGAACGTCTCGTGCAGCACCTTCGCCACCGGCGCCAGGCAGTTGGTCGTGCACGATGCGTTGGAGATGATGTGGTGCTCGGCCGGCTTGTACGCCTCGAGGTTGATGCCGCAGCAGAGCGTCACGTCCGGGCCCTTGGCGGGCGCCGAGATGATCACCTTCTTCGCGCCGCCGGCGAGGTGCTTGCTGCAGCCCTCCTTGTCGACGAACTTGCCGGTCGACTCGATCACGACCTCGACGCCATGGTCGCGCCACGGGATCGCCGCCGGGTCCTTGTGGGCGGTGATGAGCACCTTGTCGCCGGCGACCAGGAGGTCGTTGCCCTCGATCCCGACGGTGCCCGGGAAGCGGCCGTGCACCGAGTCGTGGCGGAGCAGGTGAGCGAGCGTCTTCGTGTCGGTCAGGTCGTTGACGAGGACGAGGTCGAACGCGTCCCTCGCCTCCGCCAGGCAGCGGACGAAGCCGCGGCCGATGCGCCCGAAGCCGTTGATGCCGATGCGAACCTTGGCCATGGGACTCTCCGTGTCGAAGCTGCGCGCAACCTACCAGGCCAGCGCGCGGCGGCACCTCCCTCCCGGCCACAATCGGCGGCGGCGGGCTGCGGCGGTTCGCCTCGCGGCCGCCGCCGACGCGCCGCGTGCTCGTGCGCCCCGAACGCGGCCACGCCGAGGCACGGCTCGCGACGGGTCCGTGATCCCGCGTGCGCTCCGCGTGGTCCCCGACCGGCGTTCGCCTCGCGACGGCGAGGGCGCGCCCCGCGCCGGAGCGCCGGAACGCGGACACGCCGAGGCACGGATCGCCGCGGGTCCCCCGATCCCGCGTGCGATCCGAGCCGTCCCCCGACCGTGCTGCACCCGGGACCGGAAGCTCGTCGCGAGCCGTCGCGCCTACGGGCGGGCGGCGACCTGCTCGCTGGCCATGTGCGTCGTGACCTCGCTGATGAGCTCGGTCGCGAGCGCCACGATGTGTCGCTCGTCGTAGCCCTGCGACGTGAGCTGGCGATAGATCGACTTCGCCAGGATCCGTACTGCCTTCTGGCGCTCGGCGGTCGCGGCGGCGGGGCTCATGGTGTGCGACGTGTGTGAGCATGGTGCGTGCCAGAGGTCAAAGGGCTGGAATGACGTCGCAGGTGTCACCGGGAGGTTCCCGCCACAACCTGCCAGCCTGCGTAACGCGACGCTCAGGTGCGAACATCACTACGCGTCTGCGACGGAGATTGGTCGAGCCATCCGGCAGAGCTCGCTCGCGAGGCCGTGTCTCCACCTCCGCGATGCGCGTGCTGGCCCGTGCTCGTGCCCGTGCCCGATCCGGTGCCCGATCTGGACTTCGCCCGCGAGCGCGGCCGTCCTCAGACGTCGAAGCGCGAGCTCGCGTCGCCGTCAGGGCCGCCCTCGTCGCGCCCATCGTCGAGGAAGCGGACGAACAGCTCGAGGTCCGCGAGCTGGTCGCGCGTGAGCGGCAGGAACGCCAGGCCGAGCTGGCGCGCGCCGGCGAGCGGCGTCGACCAGACGACGCGCGCGGGCAGGAGCAACGGTTCGCTCGTGTGGCCGGCCTCGAGCCGCAGCGCGATCCGCACGTCGACGCGCGCGCCGCGAGGCAGATCCTCGTCGGTCGCGACGCCGACCGCGGCGCTGAGCCCGCCACGGGATAGATCGCGGGTGCGTCCCCGAGCGCGCACGTCGCCGGCGACCACGACCTCGACGGCCGCGTCGATCGCGAAGCGCGGGAACTGGCGCGCCGCCCGGTAGCTCGACATCGCCCGCCCAGGTTCGCGCGGCGCCCGTGACGAGTCCATTTTCGCGAGGCGCCCCGCGGAAGGCCCAGCGGGTCGCCCACGAGCTGGGGCGCACGCGCGGGCACGGAGGCTTCGAGAAGATGGGGCACGGGCGTGGAGGCGATGAGGAGATCGGGCACGGGCGTGGAGGCGATGAGGAGATCGGGCACGGGCACGGACGCGGCTCGGAGATCGACGGGCACGGGCACCGGCGCGCGCACGGGCGCGGGCACGGGTACGGCCCGGAGATCGGGCACGGGCACGGGACGGCGGCTTCCGAGAAGATCGGGCACGGGCACGGAGGCGATGAGGAGATCGGGTAGGGGCGTGGGAGCGGGCACGGACACGGCCCGGAGATCGGGCACGGGCACGGGCGCGGGGGCGGGCGCGGGCACGGACGCGGCTCGGAGATCGGGCGCGGGCGCGGGGGCGGGCGCGGGTCGGGGAGGATGAGCGGCGAGGCGGCTCATCGACGGCAGGGGACGTGCGCGGACAGCCAGCCGCCGGTGAGCGCGTCGAGGGACGCGAAGGCCTCGTCCGCGGCGAGCCGCTCGCGCGGGCCGTCGACGTCGTCGGCGTCGAGCTCGGCGCGGCGCCAGCGGTAGTAGCGGACGGTCACCTCGTCCTCGATCTCGAGCCGCGCCCGCGCCGCGCTGCGCTCGCCGGTGGCGATCGCCGGCTCGACGGAGTCGAAGACGACCCGGTCGAGATCCCACGTCAGCCGCAGGTCGAACGTGTCGCGCCGCGCGATGGCGTCGTCGGGATCGCGCGGACCGTTCCACGGATCGTCCCACGACCAGCCGCGCGCGCCGCGCACCGTCACCGTCGGCACCAGGCCCGAGAGGCGCGCGCGCCGCGCCATCGTCGCCGCGGGCGCCAGGCCCACGTGCTCGAGCGCGTGCGCGCGCAGCTCGGCCAGGTCCACGCCGCAGGGATCGGCCGCCGCGCGGCGGCCTCCCGCGTCCGCCACCACCGCCGCCACCAGGATCATCGTCCAGCTCGTTCGTCGCCAGGTCTTCATGGCCGGGGCGAAGAGCAAGGCCGGGGCCACGTCGCGGCCGAGACGTGCCGCGGAGTTACGCGCTCGACTGTCCGGCTGCCGGCCGGTTCTGTCCGGCCGCCGGACGGAGGTGTCCGGTAGCCGGACGCGAGCCTCGCCGGACCACCGCGCGGCGAGCCCATGCACGGCGGCCCGGGCGCTCGATCGAGCCAGCAGCACCGTGGACCGCGCGTCCGTACACGGCGGCCCGGCTCGGGCGCCCGGGCGCTCGATCGAGCAGCACCGTGGACGGCGAGCCCGTACACTGCGG
>DASZXE010000665.1:0-8352 GCA_035546475.1 Kofleriaceae bacterium | reverse complement strand
CCGCTGGTCTCCGCCGCCGGCGATCCCGACTTCACCGTCCGCGTGCGCGTCACCGCGCCGCCGCTCACCGGCGACGCCCGCCCGCCGCTCGAGCTCGCGCTCCTCCTCGACACCTCGGCGTCGATGGACGGCGACGCGATCGCCGCCGCGCGCGACGCGGCCCGCACGATGGTGACCCGCATGACCGCGCGCGATCACGTCGCGATCATCTCCTTCGACTCGAGCGCGCGGACGCTGGTGCCGATGACGCTGCTCGACGATCGCGGCCGGGCGCGCGCGCTCGCCGCCATCGACGGCATCCGCGCGACCGGCACGACCGACCTGACCGGCGGCCTGTCGGCCGGACTCGACGAGCTGGTCCGCAACCGCACCGGCACCGGCATGGACCGGATGGTCCTCCTCTCCGACGGCGTGCCCAACGACGGCGAGAACCTGCAGGCGCTCGTCAGCCGCGCGACCCAGGAGCACGTCGCCGTCTCCGTGATCGGCCTCGGCCTCGAGTTCGACGAGGCGCTGCTCGGCCGCATCGCGCAGGACACCGGCGGCGAGTACCGCTACGCGCCCGACGCCGAGGCGGTCGCCCGCATCTTCGACGAGGAGGTCACCCGCATGCAGACGGTGGTCGCCTCCAACCTGACGCTGACGGTGAAGCCCGGCCCGGGCGTCACGATCCTCGACGCGCCGTGGCTGACCGCCGCCGCCGCCGGCCACCGGCAGGCGTTCCTCGGCGACCTCGCCGCCGGCGAGAGCCGCGACGTCTTCGTGCCGGTGCGCCTCGAGCCGCACGCCGCCGGCGCGACCGTCGAGATCCTCGACGCCGACCTCGACCTCATGATCCCCGGCACCAGCCAGGCCGAGACGCGCCACGCGTTCGTCGGCGCCCGGGCGAGCGCCGACGACGAGGCGATCGCGAGGTCGCTCGTCGTCGACCTGGCGACCGGCCGCGCCCGCGCCGACGCGGCCGGCGTCATCCTGCAGGCGATCGGCCTCGCCCGGCAGGGCCTCGTCGATCGCGCCGAGCAGCTCCTCGTCGACGGCGAGCGCGCCGCCCGCGCCGCCGCCGCCGCCCACCACGACGACGAGCTCGAGCAGGCCGCCCGCCGCATGGTCGACCTGCGCAAGTCGCTCGTCTACCTGCGCACCGCGCAGCTCGTCGCGCCGCCGCCGCCGTCGCCGATCCCCGGCCCGCCGCCGACGGCGCAGGTCGACGTCGACGGCGTGGCGCCGGTCGCTCCGTACCCGCTCGCCAGGCGGCCGACGCCCCAGGCCCCCGCCGACGTCGAGACGACCATCAAGGCCGCCTACGACGAGTCGTCGGCGACCCTCGCCCCGACGCGGGCGCGCTAGCCAACCGCGGCGCCGCCGCACACCGGGGCTGCGACCCGGGTCGTGCGGAAAGGTGCGACACACGCTGTCGCCCCCCGTCGCGTGCGTCGCCCCCGAGATTTCCGCGGCAACGATCTCTCCCTGGCATGAAACGATGGCCATCATCGGTTGTCGTCAGGTCAACCGGTGCCGGCGGTCCGGGATCCAAGGGTCGAAACCGCCATGATCCAGGGAGGCAACGCGTTGCGATCATCGCCCGCCGATCCGGCGCTCGACCGGACCCAGACGCTCGCGCCCTCCGACAGGCCGTCGGAGCCCGTGCGTCCTGCGCCCGTCAGCGGCACGGCCGGCGACGATCGGTACCAGCTCCTGTCGGAGCACGGCCGCGGCGGCCTGGGGCGGGTGGTGCGCGCGCACGATCGCTACCTCGGTCGCACCGTCGCGGTGAAGGAGCTGCTGCGCACCTCCGAGCTCGCCGAGCGGCTGTTCCTCCGCGAGGCGATGATCACCGCCCGCCTTGAGCACCCGGGCATCGTGCCGGTCCACGAGGCCGGCCGCTGGCCCAACGGCGATCCGTTCTACGTGATGAAGCTGGTGTCGGGGCGGACCCTGAAGGAGGTCATCACCGACGCCAGGACGCTGGGCGATCGGCTCGCGCTCCTGCCGCACCTGATCGCGGTCGCCGACGCGGTCGGCTACGCGCACAGCGAGGGCGTGGTCCACCGCGACCTCAAGCCGACCAACGTGATGATCGGCGAGTTCGGCGAGACGGTGGTGATCGACTGGGGCCTCGCCCGCGACCTGCGCGCGCCCGACGGCTCCGCGCTCGACGCGCCGCCGTCGAGCCCCGGCGACACCACGCCGGCGCCGACGGTGACCGGCCGGGTGATCGGCACGCCGCAGTACATGGCCCCCGAGCAGGCGCGCGGCGAGGCGGTCGGCACCACCGCCGACGTCTACGCGCTCGGCGCGATGCTCTACGAGCTGCTCGCCGGCCGGCCGCCGATCGAGGGCGACAGCGTGCAGCAGCTCCTCGATCAGGTGCGCTCGGGGCCGCCGTCGCCGGTCGGGCGCGCGGTCGGCGGCGTGCCGGCCGACCTCGAGGCGATCGTCGGCAAGGCGATGGCGCGCGGCCCCGAGGACCGCTACCCGACCGCGCGCGAGCTCGCCGCCGATCTCAAGCGGTTCCAGACCGGCCAGCTCGTCACCGCGCAGCGCTACGGCCGCTGGCGGCTGCTCCGCCGGTGGCTCGTCCGCCACCGCGCCTACGTCGGCACCGCGGCGATGGCGCTGGTCGCGATCGGCGTGGTCGCCGCCGGCATGCTGCGCTCGGTCTTCGACGATCGCCGCCACGCGCAGCAGCAGCGGGCGCAGGCCTGGGCCGAGCGCGAGCACGCGCTCGCCGACGAGGCGAAGCTGATCCTCGCGCAGGCGCGCGCGAGCCTGTCGACCGATCCGACCACCGCGCTCGCCTGGCTGAAGGAGTACAAGCTCACGCCCGACAGCGCGTCGGCGATCCGCGAGCTCGCCGACGAGGCGGAGGCCGCCGGCGTCGCCGCGCAGGCGTGGAAGCTCGACAGCGACGCGCGCAACCTGGTGCTGTCGCCCGACGGCGCCTGGGTCGCCGAGGCCACCGACGACGGCCACGTCCTCGTCCGCGACACCGCCACCGGCGCCAGCCGCCACCTCGGCGACGGCCGCGCCGGCATCGCCGCGATCGCGCCGACGCCCGACAGCCGCACGCTCTACGTCGGCACCGTCGACGGGCGGGTCGGCCGCCTCGACGTCCGCGGTCCGGACGGCTCGCCGCCGCAGGAGGTCGGCCACGTCGACGGGCCGATCACCGGCGTCAGCGTCGTCGCCGACGGCACGCTGGTGGTGCGCACCGCCACCGAGGTCTGGCGGCAGGACCACGCGAGCGGTCCGCTCGTCGAGCTGTTCACCGGCTCGACGCCGATCGAGCGGCTGGCGCTGGCCGGCGACGATCGCAGGGCCGACGTCACGATCGCCCACGGCGCCGACGGCAAGATCCGCCTGTGGCGCGGCACCAGCGGCCCGACCGTGGTCGCGACCGTGCCCGGCATGCCGGCGCGCCTCGCCGTCACCGCCGACGGCAAGCGCGCGGTGATCGCGACGACCTCGGCCCTGCACCTGCTCGACCTCGCCACCGGCGAGGTCCGCCACATGACGGACCTGCACGACGAGGTCAACCGGATCACGATCGATCCCACCCAGCGGCGCGCCGCGGTCGTCACCAAGGGCCCCGACGTCTACCTGATCGACCTCGCGGCCGGCACGCTCGAGGTCAAGCGCGGCCACACCGACGGCGTCTACACCGCGGCGTTCGACGCCCGCGGCGATCGCATGGTCACCGCCAGCGACGACGGCACCGTCCGCATCTGGGACCTGCCGACCGGCGACGTCCGCGAGCTGCGCGGCCACCGCGACGACGTCGTCTCCGCCGAGATCTCCGACGACGGCCACACCGTCCTCAGCTCGAGCGTCGACGAGACGATGCGGGTGTGGCGCATCGAGGACCGCCGCACGACGGTCGTCGGCCACCTCGACGACGTCCGCCAGATCGCGCCGCTCGGCGGCGAGCGGGTGCGCGTGCTCAGCGCCGGCAAGGGCGTGCAGATCGTCGACGTCGACCTCGCGACCCGGCAGACGACCGTGCAGCTCGCCGATCCCGACGCGGTGGCGGTGCGCAGCCGGATGTTCTACGGCGGCCAGAGCGCGATCCTCATGCACGGCCCGCAGGACGCGGTGCAGTGGCGTGGCGGCCAGACGCGCGCGCTCCACCTGCCGCCGACGGCGAAGTACTACAGCGTGACCCGCAGCGGCCGGGTGTTCGGCGTCGACCTCGACGGCACCGTCTGGCGCCAGGACGGCGGCGTGACGACGACGATCGCGCACGCGGCCGCCGGCGCGACGGTGGTCGCCGACTACGACGGCGACACCGCGATCGTGCAGGACCGCACCGCCTTCCGCGTCATCGACGCCACCACCGGCGCCGAGCGCGCGCAGATCACGCGCAAGCAGCTCGGCGTGTCGGGCGCGGCGGGCGCCGGCTACCTGCACGGCGACGGCCGCATCCTGATCGGCGGCATGACCGACCTCGAGACCGCGCCGCTGCGGCTCTGGGATCCGACGACGGGTGAGGTCATCTCGCTGCCGGAGTCGGAGCACTCGCCGCGCGAGCTGGTGATGTCGCCCGACCGCCGCTGGCTGGTCGGCGGCGTCGAGAAGCGCGCGCTGCGCATCTGGGACGCGCGCACCGGCGCGGTCCAGCAGACGCTGACCGGCCACCGCGACGGCGTCTTCTCGATGGAGTTCTCGCCCGACAGCCGGCGGCTCGCCAGCGCGAGCTACGACCGCACCGTGCGCGTGTGGGACCTGGCGACCGGCGAGAGCCGCGTCCTGTCCGGGCACGTCGGGCCGGTGTGGGGCGTGACCTGGATCGGCGGCGACCACGTGGCGTCGGCGGGCGGCGACGGCACGGTGCGCCTGTGGGCGGTGCCGCCGATGCCGCCGCCCGACCTCGCCCAGCTCAGCCAGCGCCTGAAGGATCTGACCGCGGTGACGATCGACGGCGACGCGAGCCCCGACGCGCGCACGGCGTCGGCGCCGGCGCTGGCGCTGTCGCCGCAGGCCTGAGCGCGAAGCGAGCCGGCGCGGTGTCGCTCCCGCGCGCGTCGTGGTCTGCTCGCGCCATGTCGCACCTGACCGCCTCGCCCGCCTGGACCGCCCTCGCCGCCCACCAGCCGACCATCGAGCCGCGCGCGCTGCGCGACCTGTTCGCGGACGATCCGGGCCGCTTCGAGCGGATGTCGCGCGAGGTCGCCGGCCTGTTCGTCGACTGGTCGAAGCACCGCGTCACCGACGAGACGATGAAGCTGCTGGTCGCCCTCGCCGAGCAGGCCGACGTCGCCGGCTGGCGCGATCGCATGTTCGCCGGCGAGCACATCAACGTCACCGAGGACCGCGCCGTCCTCCACGTCGCCTTGCGCAACCGCTCGGGCCGGCCGATCCTCGTCGACGGCCACGACGTGATGCCGCTGGTCGACGGCGTGCTCGCGAAGATGCGCGCGTTCACCGACCGGGTGCGCGACGGGAGCTGGACCGGCCACACCGGGGCGCGCATCACCGACATCGTCAACCTCGGCATCGGCGGCTCCGACCTCGGCCCGGTGATGGTCACCGAGGCGCTGCGCCCGTACTGGCAGGCCGACCTCCGCGTCCACTTCGTCTCGAACATCGACGGCACCCACCTGGCCGAGACGGTGCAGCACCTCGATCCGGCGTCGACGCTGTTCGTCGTCGCGTCGAAGACGTTCACGACCCAGGAGACGCTCACCAACGCCCACTCGGCGCGCGCGTGGCTGCTCACCAAGCTGGCCGCCGGTCCCGAGGCGGTCGCCCGCCACTTCGTCGCGCTGTCGACCAACGCGAAGGCGGTCGCCGAGTTCGGCATCGACACCGCGAACATGTTCGAGTTCTGGGACTGGGTCGGCGGCCGCTACTCGCTGTGGAGCGCCATCGGCCTGTCGATCGCGTGCGTGATCGGCATGGACGGCTTCGAGCAGCTCCTCGCCGGCGCCCACGAGCTCGACGAGCACTTCCGCACCGCGCCGCTCGCCGAGAACCTGCCGGTCGTCCTCGGCATGCTCGGGATCTGGTACGCGAACTTCTTCGGCGCCGCGACCCACGCGATCCTGCCGTACGACCAGTACCTCCACCGGTTCGCCGCCTACTTCCAGCAGGGCGACATGGAGTCGAACGGCAAGCGGGTCGACCGCAGCGGCGCGCCGATCGCCGACTACACGACCGGGCCGGTGATCTGGGGCGAGCCGGGCACCAACGGCCAGCACGCCTTCTACCAGCTCATCCACCAGGGCACGCGGCTCATCCCGTGCGACTTCATCGCGCCGATCGAGAGCCACAACCCGCTCGGCAAGCACCACCCGATCCTGCTCGCCAACTTCTTCGCGCAGACCGAGGCGCTGGCGATGGGCAAGACCGCCGACGAGGTGCGCGCCGAGCTGACCGCGCAGAAGCTGCCCGCCGACCGGATCGAGGCGCTGGTCCCGCACCGCACCTTCCCCGGCAACCGGCCGACGACGTCGATCCTGGTGCAGAAGATCGATCCGCGGACGCTCGGCGCGCTCATCGCCCTCTACGAGCACAAGATCTTCGTGCAGGGCATCGTCTGGAACATCAACAGCTTCGACCAGTGGGGCGTCGAGCTCGGCAAGCAGCTCGCGTCGCGCATCCTGCCCGAGCTCGACGGCGACGCGCCGATCGCGACCCACGACGCGTCGACGCGCGGCCTCATCAACCGCTACAAGGCGCGCCGCCCGCGCTAGCGAGCCAACGGACCGGAACCGACCGGACCGCGCGCGGCGTTCGCGGTTGCGTTCGTGCGGGCGGCGGGCTACGCAGGCGGACGGTGCGCCTTCCGCTCGTCTCTCCGTCGCCTGCCGCCGACGCCGCCTCGGCGCCGTCCGTCTCCGTGCGCGAGCGCGACGTGCCGCCGGCCCAGTGGAACGACTGGCGCTGGCAGCTCCGCCACATGCTCACCGACGCGGCGGAGCTGGCGCAGGTCGTCAACCTGTCGGACGCCGAGCGCGACGGCCTCGCCCGCTCGCAGGCGATGTTCCGCGTCGGGCTGACGCCGTACTACGCGAGCCTGATGGATCCGGACGAGCCGTCGTGCCCGGTGCGCATGCAGGCGATCCCGCGCGCGGCCGAGCTCGAGATCCGCGCCGAGGAGCTGCGCGATCCGCTCGGCGAGGACAGCCACATGCCGGCGCCGTGCGTGGTGCACAAGTACCCCGACCGCGCGCTGCTGCTGGTCGTCGATCGCTGCGCGATCTACTGCCGGCACTGCAACCGGCGGCGGCTGGTCGGTGGCGACGATCCGCCGAGCGCCGCCGACCTCGACGCCGGGCTCGCCTACCTCGCGCGCGCGACCCGCATCCGCGACGTCTTGATCTCCGGCGGCGATCCGTTCCTCCTGCCGACCGCCAAGCTCGACGGGATCCTGCGGCGGCTGCGCGCGATCCCGCACCTCGAGACGATCCGGATCGGCACCCGCATGCCGGTCGTCTGCCCGATGCGCGTCGACGACGAGCTGGTGGCGATGCTGCGCCGCCACGCGCCGCTGTTCGTCAACACGCACTTCAACCACGCGAAGGAGCTGACGCCGGCGGCGCGCGCCGCGTGCGAGCGCCTGGTCGACGGCGGCGTCCCCGTCGGCAACCAGACGGTGCTGCTGCGCGGGATCAACTCGTCGGTGAAGAGCCTGCGGGCCTTGTTCCGCGGCCTGCTGCGCTCGCGCGTGCGGCCGTACTACCTGTTCCAGGGCGACACCGTCATCGGCACCGACCACCTGCGCACGCCGGTCGGCGCGGCGATCGAGCTGTACGGCCGCCTGCGCGGCTGGATGAGCTCGATGGCGATCCCGCACCTCGTCATCGACGCGCCCGGCGGCGGCGGCAAGCTGCCGATCGGCCCGACGTACCTCGTCGAGCAGCACCCCGATCGCGTCGTCGTCCGCACCTACCGCGGCAAGCTCGTCGAGTACCCCGAGGCGCGCGAGACCGACTGCACGGTCGCCTACGACGCGACCTTCTTCGCCGGCGTCCCCGACGACGACGACCGCGAAGGCTCCGCCGAGGCCGCCGACCTCCCGCCGCTCTGACCGGCGGCGCGGCGGCGCGGCGCCGGCAGCGGGTGGCAAGGAGTGTCCGGTGCGCCGGACTCAAACTTTCACCATGGCGGGGTGACGAGGCGATGCGTAGGGTGGGCTCACAGGGCGTCGGCGGGGGGCCGGCGCCGAGCCGCGCATCGCGCAGGAAGTATCGCCATGAGTGTCGATCGAGAGGGAAGGCCCCGCGAGGGCCACGGGCAGAGCCATGCCCACAGCACGACCAGCCCCGGGAAGTCGTCGCGCGCCGAGCGGCTGCCGGTGCAGCGCCGCGCGATCGCGGCGAGCGCCTCCGACGCCGCGGCGCCGGCCGCGCC
>DASZXE010000664.1:0-3782 GCA_035546475.1 Kofleriaceae bacterium | reverse complement strand
GCGCCGCACCCACGCCGATCGCTCGCGGGCGGCGCGCCAGGCCGCAGAGACGAAGGGCCCCGCCGCCCGCAAGGCCGCCGCCCGGAAGGCCGCGCGCACGCGCGCCCGCGGCTAGCTCGGAGGCTGGTCGTCGCAGAGGCTGTCGCAGCCGAGCGACGGATCGCCGGGGAAGAACGGCTCGCAGTCGCAGTCGCCGTTGATGCACGTGCGGCTCGGCTGGGTCTGCTCGATCAGGCACTGCGCGCAGACGCGGCCGCGCGCGGCGACGGCGGCGGCGCACGCGTTGCGGCAGTCGGCCGAGCCGTCGGCCGAGCAGGCGAGCGGCGTCTCGTCCTGCATGTAGAAGCCGCACTCGAGGTCGCACAGGCTCGACAGCGCGGCCTCGGCGACGGCGCTGCCGGCGTCGTCGCACTCGCTGCGGCACGCGGTGAGGACCTCGGGGCCGCCGAGGTTGCAGAACGGATCGCCGAACGAGTCGGTCTGGCCCTGGATCGTCTGGCCGTGGGCGATGATGCAGCTCGCGCACGCCGGCGGCAGGCCGTTGGTGCGCGCGCGGCAGGCCGCGACGCAGTACGCGGCGTGGGTCGCCGTGCAGACGTCGTCGCCGGCGGTCAGCGTGCAGAGGCGCTGGCAGTCGGCCTCGTACGCGCCGGCCGGCACGTCGGGGAGGTCGATCGGCCGCGGATCGCTGCCGCAGGCGCCGAGCGCGGCCATGGTCGCGGCCGCGGTCAGGAGGATCGCTCGCATCGCCCGACTCTACGCGCTCGCACGTTGTCGGCGGGTCGATCGATCGGGTACTGTAAGGATGTGCAGTCCCGCCCCGCCGGCAGCGTCGACGCCGCCGCCGCGCCCCACCGGTGCGAGGCCGCCCCGGCCGCCGCCGACGTGCTGGCCGCCTTCCATCCGCTCGTCGCCGGCTGGTTCCGCGAGCGGCTGGGCGAGCCGACGGCGCCGCAGCGCGACGGCTGGCCGGCGATCGGCGCCGGCAAGGACACGCTGATCGCGGCGCCGACCGGCTCGGGCAAGACGCTGGCGGCGTTCCTCGCCTGCCTCGACCGGCTGGTGCGCGACGGGCTGCGGGCGCCGCTCCCCGACGCGACGCGCGTCCTCTACGTCTCGCCGCTGAAGGCGCTGTCGAACGACGTCCAGAAGAACCTCGAGCAGCCGCTGCGCGAGATGATGGCGTGCGCGGCCCGCGAAGGTGTCCGGCTTCCGGACATCCGGGTCGCGGTCCGCACCGGCGACACGCCCGACAGCGAGCGCGAGAAGCTGGCCCGCCGGCCGCCGCACATCCTGGTCACCACGCCGGAGTCGCTCTACATCCTGCTGACGTCGGGGCGCGGGCGGGCGTCGCTCGCGTCGGTCGACACCGTCATCGTCGACGAGATCCACGCGATCGCCGGCGACAAGCGCGGCTGCCACCTGGCCTTGTCGCTCGAGCGCCTCGACCGGCTGGTCACCGGCGGCGGCGGCCGGGCGCCGACCCGCGTCGGCCTGTCGGCGACCCAGCGGCCGATCGAGCGGGTGGCGGCGCTGCTGGTCGGCACCCGCCGGCCGGCGCCGATCATCGTCGACAGCGGCCACCGCCGCGACGTCGACCTGGCGATCGAGATCACCGACGACGAGCTGGGCGCGGTCGCGTCGAACGAGCAGATGGGGCGGATCTACGACCGGATCGCCGAGCTGGTCGGCCAGCACCGGTCGACGCTGGTGTTCGTCAACACCCGGCGGATGGTCGAGAAGGTCGCCCACCACCTCGAGGAGCGCCTCGGCGTCGAGCAGGTGGCGGCGCACCACGGGTCGATGTCGCGCGAGCTGCGGCTCAAGGCCGAGGAGCGGCTCAAGGCCGGCGTCGTCAAGGTCGCGGTGGCCACGGCGTCGCTCGAGCTCGGCATCGACGTCGGCGCGGTCGACCTGACCGTGCAGCTCGGCTCGCCGCGCTCGCTGGCGACGTTCCTCCAGCGGGTCGGCCGCTCCGGCCACCGGCTGGGCGCGACGCCGAAGGGCCGGCTGTTCGCGCTGACCCGCGACCAGCTCGTCGAGTGCGCGGCGCTCATCCGCGGCGTGCGGCGCGGCAACCTCGACGAGCTGACCGTGCGCGAGGCGCCGCTCGACATCCTCGCGCAGCAGATGGTGGCGACCTGCGCCGCCGAGGAGCTGGGCGAGGACGAGCTGTTCGAGCTGGTCACCGGCGCGGCGCCGTACGCGTCGCTCGCGCGCGAGCGGTTCGACGAGCTGGTGACCATGCTGTCGGAGGGCGTCTCCGAGCGGCGGCGGCTCGGGCTGCTCCTCCACCGCGACGGCGTCAACCGGCGGCTCAAGGGCCGGCGGGGCGCGAAGCTGCTGGCGATCACGTCGGGCGGCGCCATCCCCGACAACGCCAACTACGCCGTCGTCGAGCACCCGACCGGCACCCGGGTCGGCGACGTCGACGAGGACTTCGCGATCGACTCGCGCGCCGGCGACGTCTTCCTGCTCGGCAACACCGCCTGGAAGATCCATCGCATCGAGATGGGCCGCGTCTTCGTCGAGGACGCCCGCGGCCAGCCGCCGACGATCCCGTTCTGGTTCGGCGAGGCGCCGGCCCGCACGCGCGAGCTGTCCGACGAGGTCTCGGACCTGCGCGCGGAGGTCGACCGCCGGCTCGCCGACGGCGAGGCGTGGGGCGCGATCGCGGGGTGGCTGGTGGCGGCCTGCTCGATGTCGACGGTGGCGGCCGAGCAGCTCGTCGCGTACCTGGCGGCGTCGCGGGCGGTGCTGGGCGCGCTGCCGCGGCGCGATCTGCTGATCGCCGAGCGGTTCTTCGACGAGGGCGGCGGGATGCAGCTCGTCATCCACGCGCCGCTCGGCGGGCGGCTGAACCGCGCGTGGGGGCTCGCGCTGCGCAAGCGGTTCTGCCGCGGCTTCGACTTCGAGCTGCAGGCGGCGGCGACCGACGACGGCATCGTCATCTCGCTCGGCCAGCCGCACAGCTTCGAGCTGACCGACGTGTTCGGCTTCCTGGCGTCGAACAGCGTCGAGCCGATCCTGGTGCAGGCGGTGCTCGATCAGCCGACGTTCGAGGTGCGCTGGCGGTGGAACGTGACCCGCTCGCTGACGGTGGCGCGGCGGATGGGCGGCAAGAAGATCGCGCCGCAGCTCATCCGCATGCGGGCCGGCGACGTGCTCGGGCTGGTCTTCCCGCAGGCGCAGGCGTGCGCGGAGAACATCCAGGGCGACCGCGAGATCCCGGACCATCCGCTGGTCTTCGAGACGCTGCGCGACTGCCTGGTCGAGGCGATGGACGGCGCCGGGCTGACCGCGCTGTGCGCGGCGATCGAGCGCGGCGAGATCCAGGTGATGGCGCGCGACACCGTCGAGCCGTCGCCGTTGTGCCACGAGCTCTTGAACTCGAACCCGTACACGTTCCTCGACGACGCGCCGCTCGAGGAGCGGCGGACGCGCGCGGTGAACGTGCGGCGCGGGCTGCCGCCGGAGCTGGCGGAGACGACGGGCGCGCTGGCGCCCGAGGCGATCGCGGCGGCCGAGGAGGAGGCGGCGCCGCCGGTGCGCGACCTCGACGAGCTGCACGATGTCCTGCTCACGCGCTGGCTGGTGCCGGTCGATCGCGCGCTGGCGCTGGCGCCGTCGGCGGGCGCGTGGCTGGAGACGCTGGCGGTGGCGGGGCGGGCGACGATGCTCGCGTGGCCGACCGAGGATGGGCCGGCCTGCGCGTGGGTCTGCGCGGAGCGGCTGGCGGCGGTGCGCGGCGCGCTGCCGGCCGGCACCACGGCGACGCCGGC
>DASZXE010000663.1:0-15832 GCA_035546475.1 Kofleriaceae bacterium | reverse complement strand
CAGCCACGCGGCTGGGGCGGCGTCGGCCGGCGGCCACGGCCCCGACGCCCGCAGCGCGCACCTGGCCCTGCGCCGCGCCCACGCGGCCGCGGCGCCCGACCCGCCCCCCGTCACCATCGACGGCGTCACCCTCTCCGGCGAGAACGTCGGCATCTACGATCCCGAGTCGGATCAGGTGAAGGCGAACCTGCTCGAGTTCCGCAAGTCGCGCCTGCGGTTCGCGCTCTACGACGCCGCCGCCGACTGCTGGGCCGGCGGCGACGACCTGTCGGATCTGCAGGTCAGCTACACGCTCATCGTCGAGCACGAGGTGCTGCGCCTCGAGAACGTGAAGCTCGTCGACAGCACGATGCCCGACCCGGCGATCGAGCGCTGCATCCTCGCCAGGCTCGACGAGCTGCGGACGCCGGCGACCGACATCCCCGACACCCGCGAGGACGGTTCGAGCTGGATCTCGCTGCACGACCTCTACGCCCGCGGCCGCAAGCAGCGGTGAGCCGCCGTGGTAAGCCTGGGGCCGCATGACCGACGAGCGCGGCAAGGACTTCCTGCGCACCATCATCGACGAGGACCTGGCGGCGGGCCGCCACACCTCGGTCGCCACCCGGTTCCCGCCCGAGCCGAACGGCTACCTGCACATCGGCCACGCCAAGGCGATCTGCGTCGACTTCGGCATCGCGCGCGACTACGGCGGCACCTGCAACCTCCGCTACGACGACACCAACCCGACCAAGGAAGAGGTCGAGTACGTCGAGGCGATCGAGCGCGACGTGCGCTGGCTCGGCTTCGTGCCGTCGCAGGTGCTCTACGCGTCCGACTACTTCGAGGAGATGTACGGGCTCGCCGAGCGGCTGATCGAGAAGGGGCTCGCCTACGTCGACGACCTCGACGACGAGCAGATCAAGCTGTACCGCGGCAGCCTGACCGAGCCGGGGCGGCCGAGCCCGGGGCGCGCGCGGTCTGTCGCCGACAACCTGGCCGCGTTCCGCCGCATGCGCGCGGGCGAGCTGCCCGACGGCGCGTGCGTGCTGCGCGCGAAGATCGATCTCGCCGCCGCGAACATGAAGATGCGCGATCCGCTGCTCTACCGGATCCGCCACGCGCACCACCACCGCACCGGCGACGCGTGGTGCATCTACCCGATGTACGACTACGCGCACCCGCTGTCGGACGCGTTCGAGGGCATCACCCACTCGCTCTGCACGCTCGAGTTCGAGAACAACCGCGAGCTGTACGACTGGGTCATCGCGGCGACGGAGGCGAAGCCGTTGCCCCGCCTCGTCGGTGAGCGGTCGGCCGGCATCGGCCCGCACCAGTACGAGTTCGCGCGGCTCGTCCTCGACTACACGATGATGTCGAAGCGGAAGCTGCTGCGCCTCGTGCAGGACGGCGTGGTGAACGGGTGGGACGACCCGAGGATGCCGACGCTGGCCGGCATGCGGCGGCGCGGCTACACGCCGGAGGCGATCCGCGCGTTCTGCGACCTGGTGGGCGTCGCCAAGAACAACTCGACGATCGACGTCGGCAAGCTCGACTACGCGGTGCGGACCGACCTCAACCAGCGCGCGCCGCGCCTGCTCGGCGTGCTCCGGCCGCTGGCGGTGCGCATCACCGGGCTCGACGGGCCGACGGCGGTGAGCGGGCCGCTCTTCCCCGAGGACATCGATCCGAACGGTGCGCGCGGGCGGCGCGAGCTGCCCTTCGATGAGCACATCCATATCGACCGCGAGGACTTCCAGGAGGATCCGCCGGCCGGCTACAAGCGGCTGGCGCCCGGGCGGGTGGTGCGGCTGCGCCACGCGGGCTGCATCCGCTGCGACGAGGTCGTGCGCGACGAGGCCGGCGCGGTGAAGGAGCTGGTCTGCTCGCTGGTGCCCGGCACGCTCGGCGGCGGCAACCCCGCCGGCGACAAGGTGTGGGGCGTGCTGCACTGGGTGTCGGCGACGCGCGGCGTGAAGGCGACCGTGCGGCTGTACGACCGGTTGTTCTCCGTCGAGAAGCCGGACGCCGGCGACGACCTGGCGGCGACCTTGAACCCGCGCTCGCTCGAGGTCGTCCTGGGCGCGGTCGTCGAGCCGTACGTGGCGGCGGTGCCGGCCGGCACGCCGATCCAGCTCGAGCGGGTCGGCTACTTCATCGCCGACAGCGCCGACTCGCGGCCGGGGGCGCTGGTGCTGAACCGGACGATCACGCTGCGCGAGTCGACGGCGAAGCAGGGCAGCGCCGCGGACACGACCGGCGCGGCGGACGGCGTGCGCGCGGAGGCGTCGCGCGACACCGACGGCGGCCGGGCGCCGGTGAAGCCGTCGCGCGCGGCGACGCGGCCGAAGGGCAAGTCGGCGGCGGAGCAGCGGTCGATCGCCCGCGAGCGCGACGCCGAGCTGGCGACGCGGTACGCGCGCTACGTCGAGCTCGGCCTGTCGCCCGACGAGGCCGATCTGGTGACCGGCGACCGGCCGACGAGCGACTTCTTCGCCGGCGCGCTGGCGCCGTCGCCGCAGCGCGCGCGGGCGGTGGCGCGCTGGCTCATCAACGAGGTGCCGCGCGAGGTCGGCGACCGCGAGCTCGCGCAGACGAAGCTGACGTCGACCGGGCTGGCGGCGCTGGTCGCGCTCGTCGAGGACGGCACCATCACCGCGGCCGCCGGCAAGGAGGTGCTGGCGGCGCTGGTGGCGGAGGGCGGCGATCCGCGGCCGATCGTGGCCGCGCGCGGCCTCGCGGGGGCGACGAGCGCCGACGAGCTGTCGGCGACGATCGCGGACGTGCTGGCGAAGAACGCCGGCAAGGTGGCCGAGTTCCGGGCCGGCAAGACCGGCCTGCTCGGCTTCTTCGTCGGCCAGGTCATGAAGGCCTCGGGCGGCCGCGCGAGCCCCGCGAAGGTCAACGAGCTGGTCGCGCGCGCGCTGGCGGGCGGCTGACGTGCGCGCCCGCGGGAGAGCCTGCTGATTGCGGACCGCTCTCCCGCCACCGGCCTCCGCGCTCGCGCCACCGAGCGCAGGGCACGCGCGTGTGACCGCATCGCGCCACCGGCCTCCGCCCTCGCGCCCCTCGCGTGCAGGGCACGCGCGTGTGACCGCATCGCGCGCGTGGGAGGCGGCTGAGGTGCGCGCGGACGAGGTCGGGCGAGGTGCGCGCAGGGCACGCGCGCGTGACCGCATCGCGCCACCGGCATCCGCGCTCGCGCCCCTCGCGTGCGGGGCACGCGCGTGTGACCGCATCGCGCGCGCGGGAGGCGGCTGACATGCGCGCGGACGAGGTCGGGCGAGGCGCCGCGCCGATGAGGAGCTTCCCCGGCGGGCCGCGGGTACGCGTCGTGTGCAGGGCACGCGCGTGGGATCGCAGCGCGCACGCGGGAGGCGGCTGACGTGCGCGCGGACGAGGTCGGGCGAGGCGCCGCGCCGATGAGGAGCTTCCCCGGCGGGCCGCGGGTGCGCGTCGCGTTCCTGGTGGCGGTCGCGGTCGCGATCTTCTTCCTGCCGCGCTGGTGGATGGTCGCGGGCGCCGGCGCGGCGATGGCGTGCGCGTGGCTGTGGCTCGGGCTCGGCGGACGGCGGCTGGTGCGGCAGGTGATGAAGCTGGTGCCGATCGGGCTGCTCATCATCGTCGGCTACGCGCTCTTCGCGGAGGACCCGAAGCTCGACTCGTGGTGGACGGTCGGCGTCGGGCGGTGGTCGATGAAGCTGAACGCGCACGGCGCCGAGGTCGGGCTGGCGATGGCGCTGCGCATCGTCACCGTCGTCATCACGTCGCACGTCGTGCGGACGGGCGACATCCGCGCCCTCGCCCGCGGGCTGCGGCAGCTCGGGATGCCGAGGCTGGCGGCGGCGGCGATCGACGCCACGCTCGTGCTGCTCGACGGACGCGGCGGCGGGGGCGGTCGCGGCGGCGGTCGCGGCGGCGGCGGCGGCGGCGGCGGTGGCGGTGGTGGTGGCCGGCGGCCGCAGCGCCGGCAGGATGGAATCGGAGCCGCCGCGTCGGAAAGCGGAGCGGGCACGGAGACGGAAGCGGGAACGGGAACGGGAACGGAGCAGGGAGCGAGAAACGAGGCGGCGGCGACCCAAGGCGCGTTCGCGGCCTTCGCGGCGGGCCTCCGGCGCATCGCGCGCGGCGATGTCGGCGGGCTCGTCGCCGCTCTCGACCGCCACCTGCACCGCGTCGAGCTGCACCTGCGCACGGCCGATCCGGACCTCTCGCCGCGCGCCGCCCACGACGCGGCCGCCATCGCCGCCGTCTCGCTCACGATGCTCGGCGTCAAGGCCCTCAAGATCCTCCCCGGCATCCCGTTCCTCCCCGGCTACAAGGGCGTCCTCCTCATCCCGCTCTACCTGGTCGCCGCCCGCATCACGCACACGCGCGCCGGCGCCACCCTCACCGGCCTCACGATGGGCACCGTCGCGTTCCTCCTCGGCGACGGCCGCTACGGCGTCTTCGAGATCGCCAAGCACGTCGCGCCCGGCGTCCTCGTCGATCTCCTATACGGCGTCACCCGCCGCCTCGCCGGCCGCACCGGTCCGCGGGCCAGCCGCGTCCGCGCCGTCATCGCCTGGTCGACGCTCGGCCTGGTCGCCGCGCTCGGCCGCATCGCGACGATCACGCTCGTCGCCCTCGCCGTCCAGCCGCCGGCGATTGTCTACAAGCTGCTCATCCCCGGCCTCGTCGTCCACGCTACCTTCGGCCTCCTGTCCGGCGTCGTCACCGCCCCGCTCCTCGCCGCTCTCGATCGCACCGATGAGCGCCCCGACCCGCGCCCCGACGTTCGCCTCGACGCGCGCCCCGACCCTCGCCGCGGCGAGCTCGACGCCTCCGATCCCGTCCCTCACGCAACCGAACCTCCCTCCCCGGAGCAATCATGACCAAGCTCGTCGGCGGTGACGGCCGCACCCACATCCGTTCGGCCTTGATGCGCGAGTCGCTGCAGGACAGGAAGGTCCTCGGCACGACCGACAGCGACCGCGACGTCCACATCTTCCCCGACGCCGTCCTGGTCGGCATCGGCGGCCAGAGCATCTTCGACCGCGGCAAGGCCGCCATCCTCCCGCTCGTCGACGAGATCGCCGCGATCAAGGACGAGGTCAAGATGGTGATCGCCGTCGGCGGCGGCACCCGCGTGCGCCACACCATGTCGATCGCGCTCGACCTCGGCCTGCCGGTCGGCGGCGTCGCACAGCTCATCGGCGCGATGGAGGAGCTGAACGCGATCCTGCTCAACACGCTGCTCGCCAAGCACGGCTCGATGACGATGCAGCGCGATCACTTCTGGGACCTGCCGCTCTACTTCGCGTCGGGGATCCTGCCGATCGCGATCTCGATCCCGCCGTACCACTTCTGGGAGCCGCCGCCCGAGGAGGGCGTGCTGCCGACGCACGGCTCCGACTTCGGCCTGTTCCAGCTCGCCGACGTCCTGTCGATGCGCTCGCTCATCTTCGTGAAGGACCAGGACGGCCTCTACGACAAGGACCCGGCGGTGCACGCCGACGCCCGGCTCCTGCCGAAGCTCACCCTCGACGAGCTGCTCGCCAACCCGCCCGAGACCAACATCCTCGACCAGGAGCTGTTCCGCGCCTGGTCGCACGCGAAGAACCTGACCCGCGTGCAGATCGTCAACGGCCTCGTGCCCGGCCAGCTCTCGGCGGCGCTGCGCGGCGAGGACGCCGGCACGGTGATCACCAAGGGAGCCGCGTCGTGAGCGACCGCAAGGTGATCGACAGCGCGCTCGCGCACGTCAACCTCGGCGGCGGCGCCACCGTCGACTACCAGCCGATCGCGATCATGCCGCACGTGCGCGTCGTGAAGATCGGCGGCCAGAGCATCATGGATCGCGGTCGCGCGGCGCTGTTCCCGATCCGCGACGAGCTGATCGAGGCGCGCAAGCAGGGCATCCCGATCGTGCTGCTCGCCGGCGGCGGCACCCGCGCGCGCCACATCTACTCGATCGCGTCGGAGCTCGAGATGCCGGTCGGCGTGATGGCGGTGCTCGGCAAGTACATCCCGGTGCAGAACGCGCGCATGCTGCAGATGCTGCTGGCGGCGCACGGCGGCCTGTTCATCCTGCCCGACGACTTCGAGAAGCTGCCGCTCTACCTCCAGCTCGGCTGCCTGCCGGTGATGAGCGGCATGCCGCCGTTCGGCTACTGGGAGAAGCGCGAGGAGGGCAGCCGCATCCCGCCCCACCGCACCGACGCCGGCGCGTTCCTGTCGGCGGAGTTCCTCGGCGCGCGGCGGGCGATCTTCATCAAGGACGAGGACGGCCTCTACACGGACGATCCGAAGAAGAACCCGGCGGCGACGCACCTCGCGCGCATCTCGGTCGCCGAGCTCCTCGAGCGCGGCCTGCCCGACCTCGTCGTCGAGCGCGCGGTCATCGACTACCTGCCGCGCGCCCGCTTCTGCAAGGAGCTGCAGATCGTGAACGGCCTCGTGCCCGGCCAGGTCCTCGCCGCCCTGCGCGGCGAGGATGTCGGCACCATCATCCACGCCTGAGCCCCGACGTTCCGGTTCCGCCCCCTTCCGTCCTCGATCTTCTGGCTCCTTACCCAACCCCTCCCCACGTACGACCGGCGAATCCGTCGGACGAATCGACAATAAGTTATCATCAGTAAGACATATAGTTATTGACGTCAGGTAGCTCGGTAACTAGCTTTCTGTCGTGATCTTCGCGGCCCCCGAGCCCGGTGCCCATGAGCTCGAGGTGCTCGACCAGATCAAGGAGCTCTGGAAGCTCCTCCAGGCCGGGATCCAGAACCACCCGATGAAGTGGTCCGGTCTCCTGGCCCGCAACCTGCGGGCATGGGCGATCCAGGGCTCGAACGGCATCGAGGGCTTCCACGTCACCGCCGAGGACGCCCTCGCCGCCGTCGATGGGGACACGCCAGAAGAGGCCGATCGTGAAGCGTGGGAGGCGGTCGTGGGTTACCGGACGGCGATGGACTACGTCCTCAGGCTCGGGCCGGCCGCCGAGTTCGCGTACGACGCCAACCTGATCCGCTCGCTCCACTTCATGATGACCCGGCACTCGCCGCCGGCGAACCCCGGTGTCTGGAGACCCGGCGCGATCTGGGTGAGGCATGCGTCGACCGGCGACGTGGTCTACGAGGGCCCGCCGCGCGCCCTCGTGCCGTCGCTCGTCGACGAGCTGTGCGCCGAGCTGTCCGCGCGGGATGGCGATGCATCGCACCGCCTGATCCGCGCCGCGATGGCCCACCTGAACCTCGTGATGATCCACCCCTTCTCCGACGGCAATGGCCGGATGTCGCGGTGCTTGCAGACCCTCGTCCTCGCGCGCGGCGGGATGCTGAGCCCGACGTTCTGCAGCATCGAGGAGTACCTCGGTCACAACACGCAAGCGTACTACGAGGTGCTGGCCGCGACCGGTCACGGCACCTGGAGCCCGTCGCGCAGCGCGGTTCGATGGATCCGGTTCTGCTTGACTGCGCACTATCGCCAGGCCGAGATGGCGCGGCGGCGGCTCGACGCCACGGCGCGTATCGGACGCACCGTCGAGGAACGGCTGGCTCGAGCGGGGCTGCCCGACCGCGCGGCGATCTCGCTCACGAACGCGGTCCTCGGCGTGCGCGTGCGCAACGAGGGCTACCGCCGCGAGGCCGACGTGTCCCAGAACGTCGCCAGCCGCGATCTGGCGGCGCTATCCGCGGCGAAGTTCCTCACTCCGTTCGGCGCGAAGCGAGGACGCTACTACGTCGCCGGTCCGGCGCTCGACGACCTTCGCGCGATGAACGCAGCGGTGCGCGCGATCCCGGACCCGTTCGCGCGCCGCTGAACGGTCGCCGGTGTCAGTCCCGACGGCGGAGCTTCTGGCTCCTTACCCGACCCCTCCCCTCATCCGCCGCGGTCCATCCGCCGTCAGGACGGCGCCTTTGCCGAACCGGCGCCGCTGCCCTTGCCGCTGCCGCCGCCGCCGGTGCCCTTGCCGCCACCACCGCCGGTGCCGTTGCCCTTGCCGGTGCCATCGGCGTGGCCGGAGTGGTTGCTGCCGTCGTCGCCCTTGCCGCCGCCGGTGCCGGCGCCGCCGCCCGAGGTCGCAGTGCCGTGGATCGTCGCCGTCAGATCGGCCGTCTTCGCGATCCGGTCCTGGACCTCCTTGCGGAGCGCGTCGATCGCGGCGCCGTTCTGCGGCTCCATCACGACCTTGCTGCCGCCGGGGACGTCGCTCGCGCTGAGCTTGACGTCCTTGGTCGTCAGCACGGGGCACAGACCCACGCCGCCGCCGCCGGTGCCGTCGCCGGTGTGCTTGACCTGCGTGTCGGGCGCGCCCTGCACCTCGACCAGGTGTGCGGCCCGCTTGCGGATGGTCGCCGTCGCGTCGGCGTCCTTCGCCGTGATCGTCACGACCAGCTTGCCGGCGGCCGTCGGATCGTCGACGACCGCGGTTGTCGCGCCGACGACCGCGCTCGGGCAGTTGCCCGCCTTGTTGCTGCCCGTCGTCTCCGCGCTGCCCGCGCCCGAGCCCGCCATCGAGCCCGAGCCCGCCATCGAGCCCGGGCCCGCCATCGAGCCCGAACCGGGGCCCGCCATGCCGGCGCTGCCGTGGCTCGCGCCCGCGCTGCCGGCCATGGACCCGGCGGAGCCGGAGCCGGTCGTCTTGTTGGCGTCGTCCTTCTTCTTGTTGCACCCGGCCAGAGCCAGGACCGCGACGGTGAGAGCGATGGTGAGCCTGCGCATGGGTCCTCCGGCGCCGATGCTACCCTGGAGTCCGATGCTTCGCTGGCTCGCCGCCCTCGCGCTGGCTGCCTCGCTCGCGGCGGGGTCGACCTCGCCGGCCGCCGCCGGGCCCGACCCGGTGCCGGTGCCGCGCGGCAGCCGCCTCGCCGGCGATCGCCACGCCTCGGCGCTCGGCTTCCGCGCGACGGCGGACTGGTACGAGAAGCTGTGGCGCACGACCGGCGTCGTCGTGAAGACGGTCGGCCCCTACCGCGTCGCCGGCGTCGACGTCATCCGCTACCTCCGCGACGACGGCCCCTGGCGCGCGGTACACGTCTATCGCCTCGCGGGGACGACCTGGATCTCGGTCGTCCTCGCCCCCGCGCCCGCCGCGCCCTCCCCGGCCGCGACCGCGGCGCCGCCCACGGTCCCGCTCGCGCCTACCGTCCCGACCGCGACCGCGCCTACCGTCCCTACCGCGGCTGCGCCTACCGTCCGGACCCCGACCGTGGCCGCCGCGGCGCCGGCACCGCCGACGATCGCGCCCGGTTCGCCGCCGGCCTCGCCCCCTTGACGAGGCGATGGCGACCGAGTAGGACTTCACCCGGCCGTCGCAGGCGGTCGTGACAATCGGGGATCGTCTAATGGCAGGACGTCAGTCTCTGGAGCTGACTATCTTGGTTCGAATCCAAGTCCCCGAACGAAGCGCAGCAAGTCATCCGGCCGGTCGCGACGGCGACCACCTTGACGAGCCCGCGCCTTTCTGCGACAAGACGTTCCCCGCCGCTTCCGGCGTCGGGGAAGCCACTCGGCCCCATAGTCTAGCGGTCTAGGACGTCGGCCTCTCACGTCGAAAACGAGGGTTCAAGTCCCTCTGGGGTCACCAACGAGAGCACACCGGCGGCGCCACCTGGCGCCGTCGGCGTTTTCGGCGCGTCGCGAGCGGCGGGCGGGCGGGTCGTGTCGGCCGACCTCGCCAGGCTGCGGGGCGGGCGCTTCGAGGTCGGCATCCGCGGATGTGGTCGCCGCTGGCTTCGCCAACCACGGCGCCGGCGCAGACATGCAGTGACGCTGACGCTCGCCGCCTACGAGTAGGCGCGACGCGAGGACGCGACGGGCCGAGCGGCCGCAGCGGCGCCGGTCGATGGCCTGGGCGAGGCCGACGAACCGCGCGTTCGAGCCGGCGAGGCGGGCGACGAGGGCGCGCACGAACGCGGCCGGTCGGAGCGGCGATCCCGCAGGCGTTGCGGCACCGTGGCGGCGCGGGCGTCAGCCGTGCGGCGCATGCGCGGGAAGCGCGTCGGGACGCCAGGATCGGGGCGCCGACGGGTGGCACGCGGCTGGCATTCCATCGCGATCGTGCAACGCCACATACTGCTCGTCGAAGATCAAGACGTCGCCCGCGAGGCGCTCGCCGAGATCCTCCGCGACGAGGGCTATGTCGTCACCACCGCCATCGGTGGCTGGCCGGCGATTGCACAGATCGAGCGCGACCCGCCCGATCTCATCATCAGCGACGTGCGCATGCCGCAGGGCGATGGCCTCGCGATGCTCCAGGACCTGCGCGCGCGGCCCGCGACCGCCCACATCCCGGTGATGCTCGTCTCCGCGTTCGCCGACTGGGACCGGCGCGTCACCGCCGAGGACCTCGGCGCCGATGACCTCGTCGGCAAGCCGGTCGATGTCGACCTGCTGCTCGAGCGCGTGCGAGCCCAGCTCCGTCGCGCCGAGGCGCGCGCGACGGTGGAGGTGTAGGCGCGACGCTCGGCCGGTGCGGCGATCGTGGGCCGTGACGCTGCGCGATCGCGCGGCCGGCGGCGGAGCGTGACGACGCCAGCCCGGGCACGAGCGCGGCGGCGCATGGCCCCGCGCGCGGCAGGCGAACGCTCGAGGTCGCGGGCGTGCTCACCGCGTTGGCCGGAACAGGAAATGCGGGCGGTCCGTGCGCGCGAGCTCGATCGGCTGGATCGACGGAGCACACGCCAAACCCAGCTCGGGCAACTCTGTCAGTAGGTGAGGCCGACGGCGATGCGGGCGGAGAGGAAGGCGTCGGTCGCGGCGGTGGCGGTGGCGGTCGAGCCGAAGGTGAGGCCGATGCGCTGGTAGTCGAGACCGCCGAGCGCGGTCAGGTTGCCGGTCAGCGGGACCTCGACCGAGGCGTCGGCGTCGAAGCCGGTCGCCTTCGCGGCGCCGAGCTGCTGCATCGCGGGCGCGCTGGTCAGGTAGAGGTAGTGGGCGCCGGCGCCGACGGTGGCCCTGCGGGCGACCGGCAGCTCGACGCGCGCGCCGGTGCGGACGTAGCCGTAGGCGGCGTCGATGACGCCGACGCTCATCGGCTTGTCGACGATCGACTGGCCGAGGTGGCCATAGCCGAGGTCGAGCTGGAGGATCGTCGACGCGAGCGGCCGGCGGTAGGCGACCGCGGCGGTCCAGGTGGTCTGCGAGACGCCGAGCTGGGTGGGCGCGCCGTCGACCTGGGTCGCGACCTTGTTGCCGAGGGCGTGCGCGAGGTCGACGTGGAGGCCGAAGCCGGTGAGCGCGCGGGCGCCGCGGCTCTCGCCGAACGGGAAGAGATCGGCGGCGAGCTGGAGGCCCATCGTCGGGTGGCCGCTGTCGGCGCCGTCGGCGGCGGTGCCGTCGGCCGTGGTGAGGCCGAGCGAGCGCGAGGTGACGTAGCCGCCGCCGGCCACGCGCACCATCGCCTTGCGGGCGGCGGCGCCGGCGCCGCCGTGGGGGTCCTTGCTGTCGCCGTCGAGGAGTGCGACGGTCTCGTCGGCGAGGTCGTCGCGGCTGCGCGAGTCGCGGGCGTGATCGAGCGGGTCGTCGCGATCGTCGTCGTCGCCGCCGGCGGCGAAGCCGAAGCCTGCATGGCGGTCGGCGGCGCCGCCGTCCTCGTCGGCGCGGCGCGCGTCGCGGTCGTCGTCGCGATCGTCCCGATCGTCGCGGTCATCGCGATCGTCATCGCGGTCGCGGGCGTCGCGGTCGTCGTCGCGGCGATCGCTGGTGCGGTCGCGGTCGCGGGCGTCGCGATCATCGTCGCGGCTGCGATCGCGCGCGTCGCGATCAGCGTCGCGATTGCGGCTGTCACGGCTCGTGCGGTCGCGCGCACCGAGGCCGCTGTCGCGATCGCGCGCATCGCGATCGTCGTCACGATCGCGGCTGTCAAGGCTCAGGTGATCGCGGGCGTCGCGATCGTCGTCGCGGCCACGGCTGCGGGTGTCGCGATCGTCGTCGCTCCCACGGCTGCGGGCGTCGCGATCGTCGTCGCGGCCACGGTCGCGCGCGTCGCGATCGTCGTCGCGGCCACGGTTGCGGGCGTCGCGATCGTCGCCGCGGCCACGGTCGCGCGCGTCGCGATCGTCGTCGCGGCCACGGCTGCGGGCGTCGCGAGCGTCGTCGCGGCCACGGTCGCGCGCATCGCGAGCGTCAAGCGCGTCGCGGCCGTCGTCGGAGTCACGGGCATCACGAGCATCCCGGCCATCGCGGTCGTCGTCGCGGCCATCGCGGTCGTCGTCGCGGTCGAGGCCCCGGTCGAGGCTGCGGTCGAGCCGGAGCACGTCCTTGCGGTCGCTCGGCGGCTCGACCCACGCGAGCATGTCGCCCAGCTCGCCCTCGATCGCCCGCGCCGCCTTGCGCTCGTCCTCGACCTGCAGCTCCACCGAGTCGAGCTGGTTGCCGGTGGTCGCCTCGCGCACCACCAGCTCGAGCGCGTAGCCGCGGCGGCCGCGCCGCACGGTGCCCTCGATGATGGCGTCGACCTGCGCCTCGCGCGCGCTCTTCGCCCACGCCTTCGCGCCGCGCAGCTTGCGGCTCGCCGCCTTGTGCGCGTCCGCCCAGCGGCCGAACGCGACGACGTCGTTGTCGCGGCCGGCGGCGTCCATCACCAGCTCGCGCGCGTCGTCGGCGAGCTGCGCCGGGCCGTCGAAGCGCAGGATGACCACGCGCCGGTGCGCCTCCGCGTGGGCGGTGGACACGAACGCGGCGAGCAGCGTGACGGTGGCGAGCAGGTGGCGCATGGTGGTTCTCGTCGAGGAAGCGGGGAGAAGCGGGAGGAGCGCGAGCAGGGGCAGGAGGAGGACGCCGCCGCCGATCAGCAGGGGTTGTAGGCGGTGCTGTTGTTGCGGATGTCGATGCCGCCCGCGACGCTCGGGATCTGCGTGCGGATCGCCGTCGCGCGGCACTGCGAGAGCCGCGGGTTGTCGGTGATGATGAGCCCGCTGCCGATCGCCTTCAGGTTCGCGAGCCCGGTCGCCGACGTGAGGTTCGCGTTGCCGCGCACGGCCAGGATGCCGGCGACCGACAGGAACGCGCCGCTGAAGCCGTCGAGGTCGGTCATCGCGTCGTTGTTCTCGAGCGTCACGCTGCCGCGCGCGCGCTGGAGCTGCTCGAAGCCGCCGAGGCGCGTCATCGCCGCGTTGCCGCTGATGATCAGGTCGCCGACCTCGACGAGCTCCATGCCGGCCGCCGACGACAGCCGCGGGTTGTCGCTGATCTGCAGCGTGACCGCGACCTGCAGGCGCTCGGCGCCGGCGAGCGACGTCAGGGCCGGGTTCGCGCTCACGACCATGCCGCGCACGCCCTCGAACCGATCGAGGCCGTGCAGGCTGGTCAGCGCGCCGTCGTCGCGGATCGACAGGGTGCCGCCGACCGCCTCGAGCCGCGACAGGCCGGTGAGGTCGCGCAGGCCGCTATTGCCCTCGATGATCGCGTCGCCCTGCACCTGCTCGAGGTTCGACAGGCCGCGCAGGTCGCGCAGCGCCGGGTTGTCGGTGATCTGCAGGCTGACGAGGCTCTGCGTGCCCTCGAGGCCATCGATCGACGCGAGGTCGGGGTTGCCGTCGATGATGAGGTCGCCGAGCACCTGCACGTTCTCGAGGCCGGTGAACGACTGGAGGCCGTCGTTGTCCTCGATGCGGAGGTGCGCCGCGACGACGAGGTCCGAGATCGCCGACAGGTCGGGCTGCGTGAGCCCGGAGATCTCGAACGTGCCCTGCACGCCGAAGCAGCCCGACGGCACCTTCGACAGATCGGCGTCGCTGCGGATCGTCAGGTTGGGCACGACGGTGCAGTTCGCGGTCGGATCGGCGCCGCCGAGGTCGGACGAGCAGCCGGCGAGCGCGGTCGCGAGGGCGACGGTGGCGACGGAAGCGATGGTGGCGATGAGCAGCTTGGTCATGGCGGCCTCGCGCAACCGCGGTTGCAGCCGCCGTGCCGGCGCCGCGCCGCGCGTGGCGATCGACCGAGGATCGCGGTCGACAGCGCAACTCGTTGACTGCACACGGTGAGGTGCAGAGCCCCAGGGCGACCCCCAGGGCTCGACGAGGCCGCGCGTCGCGACCCCCCGAGACTCCGGTCGACGGCGGTGGGGAGTCGGCTCGACAGCCGCGGTCAGCGGGCCGCGTCGGGGATCCGGTACTCGTCGAGGATCGTGCCGGTCAGGAGCTGGAGCGTCGCGCGCGACTGGTGGTAGTCGGCCTGCGCGCGGGCGAGGCGGAGCTGGGCGTCGGCGAGCTCCGCCTGGCGCTGGAGGACGTCGAAGTTGGTCGTGCGGCCGGCCAGGAAGAGCGCGCGCTCGGCCTTGAGGTTGTCGCCGGCGACGTCGATCGCCTTGGCCGCCAGCGCCGCCCGCTCGCGCGCGCCGTCGACCTGGTGGACCGCGGTGATGATCTGCGTCGTCAGCGTGCGCTCGAGCGTCGCCCGGTCGACCTTGACCTCGCTGCGCGCCAGCTCGGCCGCGCGCACGCCGGCGGCGCCGCCGCGGCCCAGCGAGAGCTGGAACGTCAGCGTGGCGCCGACCTCGTAGCCGTTCGCGCTGCGCAGCGCGCTGAACGCGTCGCTCGCGGCCAGGCCGGTGCCGACCAGCGCGCCGTCGACGTCGAGGTCGAGCCGCGGGCGCGCGCGGTCCTGGGCGACGTCGACGTCGATCTCCGCCATCTGCTGCTGCGCGCGGGCGACGACCAGCGCCGGGTTGTCGCCGCCGAGGCCGAGCCCGAGCGCCTCGTCGACGGTCAGGTCCTTGCCCTCCATCGACAGCGCGTCGGCGGGCTGGATCTGCACCTGATCGACGCCGACGTCGAGGCCGACCAGCATGCGGACGTCGAGCGAGCGGGCCTCGACGTCGAGCTGCGCGCGCAGCACCGCCTCCTCGCGGACGGCGGCCTGGTACTTGACGGCGTTGAGCGCGTTCTCGGCGACGCCGCCGGCGCCGCGCGCCGCGCGGGTCTGGGCGAGCTGCTCGTTGGCGAGGTCGAGCGACTCGCGCGCCGTGCGCAGCTCCTCCTGCGCGTACGCCAGCTCCCAGTAGGCGGCGACGAGGTCGCGGACGAAGGTGCCGGCCTCGACCTCGGCCTGCTGCTCGCCGCTGTCGGCGTCGAGGTCGGCCTTGTGGCGCTCGGCGCGCGCGGCGCCGGGGCCGAGGCCGCGCACGAGCGGCTGGCGGAAGGTCGCGCCGGCGACGACCGAGGTGCCGGCGGTCTCGACCGGATCGAGCATCGCGCCGGGCCGCGGGTCGAAGTTCTGGCGCACGCGGGTGCCGCCGACCCGGACGCCGACCAGGCCGCCGGTCGGCAGGTTGCGCTCGAGCTCGACGGTGCCGCGCAGGCGGTCGTCGCGCGTGAGGGTGTACGGCTCGGTCGGCTCGAGCTCGGCGTTGTTGCGATCGAGGCCGGCGGTGGCGGTGAGCTGCCACTCGTCGATGATGCCGGCGTTGCCGGCAGCGGCGTGGCGGATGCGCCGGCGCGCGCTGACCTCGGCGAGGGTCGGGCTCTGGCGGATGGCGACCGCGACCAGCTCCTCGATCGAGACGATCTGGACGTCGCCGGCGCCGGGCGCACGGTGGTCGCGGTCGTCGGCGCCGTCGTCGTCGCCGTGGTCGCGATGGCGGTCCCGCGGGCCGGCGGCCGCCGGCAGCGCCACCGGCGCCACCATGGTGAACACGAGAACGGCCGCGAGCGAGCGACGACGATGCATGCGTCATGATATCCACCCGCCGCCGCGCGTCGCGTGATAGCGTGGCACGCGAGTCGTTCGACTCTCTCGACGATCGTGCGCAGCGACCGTCCCCCCTCGAAGCCATCCTCGCAGCCGCGGGCTCCGGCCGGCGAGCCCGACGATGCGAAGACCAGCGTCTCGCTGCGCGGCTCGTCGGCGGGGCTGCCCGCGATCCGCGACGCCG